>JACNKJ010000417.1 GCA_014382085.1 bacterium | reverse complement strand
AACGATGAGGATCACGGGGAGTCCGAAGGTCATGATTTTTCGCATGGGATGGATCCTTCTGAGGTTCAGGCTTCGAGGCTGTCGAGTTGATGGCGAAGAGTTCGCAAGACGGACAAGAAGACTTCGTAGTCCGCGTCGGGAATCGGATCGAATATCTGCGCAATAATTCCACGTACCATGGGCATGGCTCGCTCGAGTGCGTCCTCGCCTTCTTCGGTGAGGGTGAGTCGATGGCTTCGGCGATCTTCAGGATTCACAGCGCGAAGCAACCAACCGTTGTTTTCTAATGCGTCCAGAGCGCGAGTCACCGAGGGCTTGTCCCGGCCTATGGACTCGGCCAATTGGGTCTGGTCCATCCCATCGTTGTGATGGATGCGCATGAGGATGATGAAACCTTCCATACCCAATTCCAAATCGGCCTCTTCAAAGCGACGTTGAACAAGCTGGAACATGCGCCCCTTGATTCGACCCATAACGTGGAAGGGATTGTCCTTGGCGGCCGGTGGCCAATTCTCGACATTCACGACTTCTAGATCCTTTTTTTGTGCAGACAACTATTAGAATTGAAACTATTCAATTTGCAACCAAAATGCAAGCATCACTGTGAGGCCAACTCTTAAGTCATTTAATTTAAGCTAGTTAGGCTAGTATATGACTTTATTCCGGGATATCCAACCAGTGGAAATTATGCAATTTGCGGAGGGCCAAGAGCTCTTGGCCAAGGGCTTCAGCCTCTTGGCTGTCCGAGCAAAGCTTGCACTGGAGGGCCTTGACCAAGGTTCTCACGCGCAAGTACGGCTCCTTCTCGGGGCTCGCACCTTCCAATATTTTAGCAAAGAGCTCGCGGGCCTCTACGCCTCTCTCCTCGGCTGACAGAAGCTGCGCCTCCAGCAAAGTGTACTCGAAAGACAGACCTTCCGGAGGCCAGCGATCCGAAGAGGCGACCAAGGTATCCAAATTTTCGCGAACAAGTTTAAGTTCGTCCGAGGCGAGCAGAAACTGCAGACAGTTGAGTTCCACCTTCAACATTTCAATCGGACTCGCGTCTTTGCGTGCGCGAGCCGTTTCAAAAAGTTCGCGAGCGCGAGTCGGTTCATTGAGCAGGGCTGCGCGGCGCGCCTGAGCGCGAAGGCTCGACACCTGACCCTCGCGCAGATCCAATTCCTCGCGAAGGGCCCTGGAGCGGGCAAGAGGAACCTCCGCTTCGGCGACCTTGTTCATGTCGAGCATTACTTCACCCATGTTGTGTAAGGCCACCGCCGCACCTGCACGGTTTCCGGCTTCAGAATGCAGATCGGCCGCACGGCGATAGTGTTCAAGCGCCGTCGGCAGGCGCCCCGCGCGGTTCTCAAGATTGCCCAAAGAATTTTCCCCATGAGCCAGACCTTCTGCTTCGCCGATGCGCCGCTTCATACCCTGGGCCTCGGTGAGCAAATGGCGGGCCGCGTCCAATTCGCCTCTTTGGGTCCGCGCAATGGATAGGTTCGTGAGTACTTTGGCGATTTCCGTGAGGTAGCCTGTTTTGCGCCGCAAGCTCAGGCTTTCCTCGAGTCTTTCCATGGCCTCTTCATGATCGCCCAGACGCCAGAGCACGATTCCAAGATTGGCCAAGGATGCGGCGTGCAAGGAGTCATCTTCCTGGCGCGGAGCTTCATCGTTAACCTCATCGAAAATCTCCCGCGCAGCGACCAATTCACCGCGACGCAACTGGATCAATCCCATGGTGTGCCGAATGGCCAAAGCCTCGCCGGGGAAGGCTTCCGCCAGCAGGCGCGCCTCGTCGCAGCTTCTCAGCGCGTCGTCCCAACGATTCTCCCGCAACTCCAAGCGCGCCCGCGATCTCAAAACCAAGGCTCTTTGTCGACGATCCCCTTCACTGGCTGTTGCCAAGGCGACTTCAAATTCGGCCGCGGCTTCCTCATTGCGCCCTGCGAAGTAAAGCGATTCACCACGCAGGCGACAGAGTTCCGTGCGCAGGTCATCGTCGATACCCGGCGTCAATAACTCACGCGCGCCCGAAAGGAGCTTTTGACTGTGGTCGTAGTCGCCCTCGGTGGCGGCCAGCTCACCCAGCTCGCGCAGAATATCCCGGCGCAAAGCTGCAGCCTCGCTCACAGGATCTTCTAGCCACCAAAGATCGGCTTGCTCACGGGCCGCTTCCAGGTGACGATGCGCCTCATGATGCGCATAGAGCCGCCGTGCGTGCCGACCGGCCTCGAGCAGGAATGGAAGGGCCCGCCGCCGCTCGCCCGCACCGGTGAAATGTCGCGCCACCGCAGCGGCCATATCGGGCTGGCCCGAAACACTGCCAGCCAGGTGCTCGGCCACCATGAGATGATATTCCTCGCGCAACTCATCACTCAAAGCCTCATAGAGCACACGGTGCACCAGAGCGTGGTCGAAGAGAAAACGCCTTTCCGCCGCCTGAATAAGACGTGTTTTGCGCTGAAGCACCTGCAGGCGCCGAAGTACGCGCAGCTTGCGGTCGCCCAGCACGGCAGCCAGTACTTCGGCGGTGAAGGCTTCGCCTTCCACGGCAGCCAGATCCAACAACTCGCGCTCATCCTCGTCGAGAGCGCTGAGGCGAAGGGCCACCAAATCCTGTAGCCGTTCGGGAAGAGGAAGATCCCAATCCTCGGCACGACTCTTACCGGATAACAACTCGGGACGACTGCGTAGGTTTTCCAGCAGTTCGCTCAAGATGAAGGGATTACCCCGACTCTCGCGGAAAAGTCTTTCCGAAGCGCCTTCCCGCCCGGTGAGGTTGGGAAGACCGACTTCCACCACGCTGGCCACGCTGTCCTCGGAAAGACGTG
>JACNKJ010000416.1 GCA_014382085.1 bacterium | reverse complement strand
CGTATCGGGCGCAGACCAAGGGGAAGGTGGAATCGGGGGTCAAGTATCTCAAAGAGGCAAAGGCCAAGAACGCCAGTCTCAGTAGGGAAGTGACCGGCAAGGTGAAGGCATCGGGAGATGAACCGGATCTTCGCAAGCTGCGTGGAAAAGTAGATTCCCTCCTTGAAAAAATCGAGGCACTGGAGCTTTAATCTCGCAGCGCCCAAACCTGATCGAACACTTCGATCCGCGGGACACAATGAAGACTGACAAGTCGGTTAAGGTCGCCATATACGGAACTGATTACCGCGTAAGCGGAGCCGCGGATGAAGACTACATTCGCGGTATCGCCGATTACGTGGATCACACCATGCGCGATATTTCGCATCAGGGGCGGCACATCTCGCCTGTGCGCATCGCGGTGTTGGCTGCTTTCAACATTGCCGACGAATTGTTTCAGTTACGCGGAGACAATCCGTCCGAAGTCGAGCTGGGCGGCAATGAGGAAAAGGCCGAACGTCTTTTAAAACTTTTCGAAGAACTCGAAGACTGATCAATTCGTCTTGCTCGTGTGTTTCGATCCTGGTATAATTTCTCCATGATTCCCTACCGTGTGCGTGGGGGAAGTGAGAAATTGAGCCAACACTTCGGCCTAGGAGGGTCGAATCCGAATTGTAGCAGGAGCCCTCGGGATTCCTAAACTCTTCGTGAGATCTTCCACTTTCGAGTACAAGGCCCAAGTCTGACCTTCCCGAACGGCAATGAGTGGGGAATTTTTATGCCCATAAGTGCCCTTCCCAAGCAGGCCTTTGTGAAGGTCTTGCCCTTCCGTAGCCACAGCATGCTACGAACATCCTCATGAAGATCCTTTTCATCGCCGACATCATGGGTTCACCCGGTCGGAAGGCCGTGAAAACCATGCTGCCCGTTTTAAGGGAGGCACATGCGCCGGATGTTGTGCTGGCTAACAGTGAAAATTCCGCGGGTGGAAACGGCACGACCGCGAAAATCGCCGGGGAATTCTTTGCCATGGGCGTGGATGTGCTTACCGGTGGCAACCACAGTTGGGACAACAAGGACGGCATGGCGCATCTCGACAAAGAGAGTCGCCTCCTGCGCCCGCACAATTACCCCGAGGAAAATCCTGGAAGCGGTGTAGCGCGTGTGGAACTTCCCGGCGGGGTCCAACTCACCGTTCTAAATTTGCAGGGGCGCATTTTTATGCCGCCTATTCACTGCCCCTTTCGCTGCGCGGATGAAGTGCTGGAAAACCTTGATGGTCCCGTTTTCGTGGATTTTCACGCAGAAGCCACAAGCGAAAAAGCGGCCATGGCTCACTATCTGGATGGGCGCATTACTGCTCTTGTAGGAACGCACACCCACGTGCAGACGGCAGATGCACGAATTCTGTCCGGCGGTACAGCCCTTCTGACTGACGGGGGTATGACCGGCCCTCACGACAGCGTCATCGGAATGACTGCCGAATCCACTCTTCCACGTTTTCTTCGCTCGATCCCTTCGCGTTTCGAGGTTGCCAAGCGAGACATTCGCATCCAGGGTGCGCTTATTGAATTCGACGAAATCAGCGGCAAGGCGCGGTCCATCGAAGCCTTTAGCCTACCGCTCAAGGAGGATGCGTGAAGCTGCTGGACGGCCGCCTTCTAAGGGACAAGATTCTAGTAGAAATCAGCAGCGAGGTGGCGCGCATGAGCGTCATTCCAAAACTCGTAGTAGTTCAAGTGGGGGATGACCCCGCCAGCGATGTCTACATCCGCAATAAATTTCGCGCATGCAAGAAAACGGGTATCGAGTCTGAGCATATTCATCTTCCGAATGATGTGGAGCAGGCTACTCTCAATGCGCGCATGGCATCGCTCAGCGAAGACGAGGGTATTCACGGAGTCCTCCTTCAGCTCCCTCTCCCCGAACATCTTGATGACGCCCAGGCCATGAAACTGCTGAACCCTGAAAAGGACGTCGACGGTTTTCATCCCATCAATCTCGGTCGTTTACTCGCCGGACAGCCAGGCCCCGTGCCCTGCACACCTGCCGGACTGCGTGCCCTTCTCGAGGAAGCCGGCATCGAGACCCGAGGCAAGGAACTGGTGGTTTTGGGGCGCAGCCTTATTGTTGGAAAGCCCGCTGCACTTCTTTTCTTGGAGAAAAGTGCATTTGGAGATGCCACCGTAACCGTCTGCCATAGCCGCAGTCAGAATCTAAATGAAATCTGTCTTCGCGCAGACATCCTCATCGCCGCCATCGGCCGCGCCCAATTCGTTAAAGCAGACATGGTCAAGGAAGGTGCCGTGGTTGTGGATGTGGGGATCAATCGCATTGAAGATCCTACTTCTCCCAAGGGATCTCGCATCGTGGGTGACTGTGATTTTGAAGGGCTCTCCTCAAAGGTCTCAGCCATGACGCCGGTGCCCGGGGGAGTGGGAGTCATGACCGTAGCCATGCTCATGAAGAACACACTGGAAGCCTGCCGGCGGCAGATCGCCATGAAAGCGGGGGCATGATGTCTGTAGATACCGGTAAGGAACTCCTCTTCCTGGCCGATCTGGAATCGACACTCAGCGAAATCTTGGTGGAAAGCTCCCATCATCACCCGCGTCTGCAGCAAGCCATGGCCCATGCCATTCTCAGCGGTGGCAAGCGATTACGTCCTCTGCTTGTTAAAGCGGCCTCAGAGTTGGGCGACACGCCGAGTCAGGCCGTATCGTTGAGAGCCGCGGCATCGGTGGAACTTCCTCACGGCTATTCCCCGGTTCACGACCCCCTGCCCTCATTGGATGCGGCCGGTTTTCGTCGCGGAATACCAAGCTGGCCCAGGTGTTCTGGCGCGTCTAT
>JACNKJ010000415.1 GCA_014382085.1 bacterium | reverse complement strand
TAGGGACGGCTGCTCGTCATGGCGTCGAAGGTATCGCAAACGTGCAGGATGCGCGCCATGAGCGGGATTTCCTCGCCCTTGAGTCCATCGGGGTAGCCCTTCCCATCCACTCGCTCATGATGATACTTCACGATATCGGCCGCCTCCTTCAGGAAGCGCAGACGCTCGATGATTTTCGCACCCTTGGCGGGGTGGGTCTTCATCATTTCGTATTCATCAGGGTCGAGCTTGCCGGGCTTGGCGATGATTTCGCCATCGATGCCGATCTTACCTAGGTCATGCAGCAGGGCCGCATACTCGAGAGCTTGCAGATGCTGATCGGGTAGCCCCATTTCCTCGCCGATAAGCAGGGCATAGCGGCTCACGCGATAGGAATGCCCGTGAGTATAGGGATCTTTTGCGTCCAAGGCGCTGGCCAGGGCCGCGAGGGTGCTGATGTGCACCTCGCGCATGCCCAGGTAAAGTTGGTAGGCATAGCGCACGAGCAGAATGGGAATGATGAACAGCGCCAAGGTCCAGGGCGCCAATTGGTAGACCAAAATAACGATGGCCGTGATAGGCACAAAGGTGATCACGTGGCGGAAGATCCACATGAAGTTGGTCTTCCAAATTTGAATGGGATTTCGGCCTTCACTCAGCGCGATAATCATGCCCACCAGCGAAGTGTTCACGAAGTAGTGCACCACGCCCATGATCACCAGGGGAATGAGGAACAGGGGTGTGGAGAAATCTGGCGTTGCGCCACCCCATGGGAAACTTTGGAAAACCATCCCCGCGATGCCCACCGACACGGCCAGCACCGGTACGTTGAAGAAGATCTTCATGGGCGGCCGACGATTGACGATTCCCTCAACCACCAGCGCGCTGATGGCCTCTACCCAAGCCGCGGGGCCGGGGCCGAGTATGACGATGGCCGCAAAGGTGATGGGCGTAGAAACGCTGATGGCCGCGCCGCCGCGAGGCAGGTTCAGATTCACAAGGTCGGCAACGATGGTGAGAAGAATGAAGACCAGGTACTGGATGAGCATGGCCGGATCTAGATCGCGCCACCAATAGGCCAGTGCCAGATAACCCGAAAGGCTAACGGTCAGGTAGTATGTAATGAATGGCCAGCGAAAGCCCTGGAAGATGTTCGACACGAATTCTCCGAAAGAAGGGGACCGGGGCGGCGACGCGCCTACCACCAAACCTTAGTATCTACTTCTTCGAAAAACCAGCTAAGGAAGATAAACCACATAAGACACCTCCGTGGAGTCGAATTTGTAACTGACAAATCGCTCCGCTATATTGGAGGTTCCGCTACGCTGGTGTGTGGCCACCGTCCCGGTCAGATGTGACCTTGCCGGATGAATGGGTCTCATGTCAAAGGAAAGATAGTTTCAGAAAGTACGATCTAAGTCCTTAGAGGATATCGTATTCCACGGTAGCGCGCCGTGCCCAGAGGCCCATGATGCGATTGAGGGCTCCTAAAGTGGCCATGACAGCGGTCTGGCGGCTATCCTGGCGAATGATCGCCGATCCCGCGAAGGAATGGACGTTGCGGCCCTCCACGGCGCTCAGGTGCACCAAAAATACTTCCTCATTGCCCAAGGTCACGATTCGGAATTGGGGATCGGAGAACCGAATCTTGCTGTCGTAGATCATGAGCAGTGCTTCTAGGGTGGCCCGGATCAAGGCGGCAATGTGTCCCGACGGCGTATCGGCGTCTTTAGCCTCGCCCACGAATTTGTCCTCGCTCAAGGCCAGGGTGACTTCGGCGTGAACCTGATTGTCTTCGTGAAAGACCCCCACCTTACGAATGATGGGACGATCTTCCACTTCGTCTTCATCTTCAATGATGAGCTGATCGCTAAGCTGGGGGGAAGCATAGAGTGGCCGGGGCTCCGGAGTAGGTTTGCGCTCAGGTGCCGAAGGAGCAGGGGCTACCACGGCCTCACTTTCATCCTCGGCCTCGGGCTTGCCGGTTACCGCGACACCGATCTTGCGATGATCCACATCGAGTCCGGCTTTGACATTGAGCAGCGTGTCCACATCCCGCGCAATAATGCGCCCCGAACGATCCGAGATAGCGGTCACATGGATCTCCGTGATTTCCCCGACGGCGTCCTTGATGATACGGCAGCCGGTGACATCATGAATGCCCGTAATGAGCTTCTCAAGTTCAGGAATATCAGGAATGGGATTGGACTCGGTCGTCGACAAGTTGCCTCCACACAGCTGTCTACACGTTCTAATCGGGCCGAGGAGCACATATTAGCACAGAAGCTCGGACCCGACTAGGATCATCTTGCGAATCCAAAAATGTGGCAATGATTAATTTTCAGATGCGTCGCCGAAGGACATGGAAACCCGATGGATGCCCTCGAGGCCGGACAATTCCGCCACGAGAGTTTCGGTTTCTTCAGGATCCTTCATGACCACGTGGAAGGTCATTTTGAGCGAGTCCCCCATCTTGGTTGACTTCACTGTGACCAGCCGGTGCTTCTTGAGAAATTGCTCAAAGGTCGGCAGGTAGACCTTTCGCTCCTCTTCATTTTCCGGCGGCAACATACGCAGATTGAGCAGGAACTCGTTACGGGAAATGGAGCCGTGACGAGTCCAGTGCAGAATGAAAATGAAGAGTCCGATGAGCAGAGTGCCCAGAAGCGACAGACGCAGATTGCCCGTGCCCGTGCCCATGCCACTGGCCAGGGCGAAGAAAACAAAGGCTGTGTCCCGAGTGTCTTTGACCACCGTCCTGAAACGGATAATCGACATGGCGCCCGCCAGACCGAAGGCGCGGGCGATGTTGTTGCCGATAACCATCATGACCAGGGTCATGATCATGGCGAGCAAGACCAGG
>JACNKJ010000399.1 GCA_014382085.1 bacterium | reverse complement strand
CCATGGACTCAGACAAGGTCTGGGACAAGTGGGATCGCGCCGGCAACATTCGATTGGCTCAAGTTGACAAACCCGACCTGGAGTTGATCAAGTTCGTGACGGCCTATGGCGGGCCTACCGAGTATCGCGTGGAATTGAGTCATCTCGCGCCACAACTCAGAGGAACAGTGGATCTCCGCGCTTTTATCGACACCTGGTCATCCCCAGGATGGCGCGTGAGCTTGACTCTTGAATACACCAACGAGCATAATCCTCTGCTTGTGGACTGGATTGTGCCACTGATCTACGAGGAGTCGATCACGGCGAAGTTCGATCCCATCGTCAAGCATGTGGACATTCCCGACAGCACCTACCGTATCGAATTGCACTACCTGGTCAGCGGCCACTGCACCGACGGTACCGACGAAGATGAATTCGAAAGCAAATTCAATGTGGTGAAGGTGGATGGTCGCGAGGTGCTGCGATACAAACCCTGGCGAAACGATTGCACTGATTTTCGTGACATCAATCCTTTCACGCGACATTGGCCTGACGGCACCTGGTCATCGGACTATAGTCGCAGCGGTTGGTGTCCGGGTGATTGGGTGCGTCCTTTGGTCACAGATCTGCGCAAGGATCTGACTCCTGGTCCTCATGAGATGCAGTTTTCCATCGAAGACGTTCGCCCGCGAGATGAAAATGATCATTATGGATACTGGCGCGTCAGTGCCTATCTCGTGGGGTGGAAGGAGTAGGATGGTGTTTCAACGTCATCCCGGCGGTCCCATTCTCACCCGTGATCATGTGCCCGATTTTCCGCCGGAGATCATCGATGCCAGCTCGGTGTTCAATCCTGGAGTCGCCCTTTGGCGCGGAAAGGTCGTGGCGCTGCTAAGGGTTCAAACTCGTGGCAGGCGCACATTCCTGCTAAAAGCAAGCAGTGAGGATGGGCTTCGTTTCGACATCGATCCACAGCCTCTTGTCTTCACAGGTATCGAGGCACTTCCTGAAACCATTCATCACATCTATGACCCACGGCTCACGGTTATCGAAGACGAACTGCTGGTTTGTTTCGCCATGGACTTGGATGAGGGTTGCCGTCTGGGCATGGCTCGTAGCCGAGATTTTCTTCACTTTGATTTTATCGGTATGAGTGATGACGATCTTCGCAACGGCGTGATCTTCCCCGAACGCATAGGCGGCCGCTACGCAAGGCTAGAACGTCCCAATAACTCGGCAGGCAATCTTGCCGGTGGTGGAGACGCCATTAGGCTGGCCTACTCCGACGATCTCGTGAAGTGGGAGGGGAGTGTCGAACTCATGCGGGGTCGTCCACGATACTGGGATGAACGTATTGGTTCGGGTCCGCCGCCGGTTAAAACGAGCCAGGGATGGCTGCACATCTATCATGGCGTGGCCACACACTTCGGCGCATCAAGTCTTTATCAGGCCGGAGTAGTGTTGCTTGATCTGAATGGCCCGAGCCAGGTCATCGCCCGTGGCCGAGACAATGTGCTTGAGCCGCGCGAAACCTGGGAACTAGGCGGGCAGGTGCCCGGTGTGGTCTTCCCCACTGGTTTGATTCTTCGCGACAAGGCTGCCGATCTCTACTACGGTGCGGCGGATACCTGCATCGGCCTGGCTCGCACATCCGTCGACGCTCTCATCCAAGCCTGCAGAATCGGAGACTAAGTTGAGTCAGCATCCCCGAAAAGCAGTGATCGTTTCTCATACACACTGGGATCGCGAATGGTATCTGCCTCTGCATCGCTTCAGGGTCGACTTCGCGCGCATGCTTCACCAGGTCTTGGATCTGCTCGAAGCTGACGGCGAGTTTCGTCATTTTCTTTTGGACGGACAAACACTAGTTCTCGAAGATCACTTGCTCACTCACCCTGAAGATCTTCCAGGCATCAGAGCCATGGCTGAGGCGGGGAAACTATCCCTGGGGCCATGGTATGTACTTCCCGACGAGTTCCTTGTGAGCGGTGAAGCCACCGTACGAAACCTTCAGATCGGGCACAAGGTGGCCAAGTCTTGCGGCGGTGTTCAGAAGATCGGCTATATGCCCGACAGTTTCGGCCATTTGGCTCAGATGCCGCAAATTCTTCGTGGAGCTGGGATCGATAACTTTGTGTACACACGGGGTAACGGCGATGAGATCGATGAACTGGGTTGGACCTACACCTGGCGTGCCCCCGATGGCAGCGAAGTTCTGGCCTTCAATCAGTGCGAGGGCTACTGCAACGCAGGAGGCCTCGGGCATGAAGAACTATGGCATGCCCATACACGACGAAATGTGAAGCCCGAACGAGCCGTGGCCCGCGTAGGCGAGCTCTTCGAAAAGATGGGCCAGCGACCCTGCGATGAGACCGTACTTATTAGCAATGGCTGCGACCATTTTCCACCGCAAAAAGATTTCGCTTCTGTGATGAAAGCCCTGGTGGAGGCATATCCGGATACGGAATTTCTCCACGCTGGATATCCGGAGTTGTTCGCTTCACTGCGTAGTAAAAAACGAACACGAAAAGCCTATCAAGGCGAATTGTTGTCGGGGAAGTTGCACCTGATCTTGCCGGGGGTCTGGTCTTCTCGTATGCCCCTCAAGCAGCGAAATGATCGATGTCAAATGCTGCTCAGTTCTGTGGTGGAGCCCTTGGATGCAGCCCTGACCTTGCAGGGAAACTCGGAACCAGCTACCGGTTTGGTGGAATACGCCTGGAAGAAGCTCCTGGAAAATCATCCCCATGATTCCATTTGCGGTTGCAGCATCGATGAGGTGCATCGTGAAATGGATACACGTTTTGATCAGGTTGAGCAGACTGCAGGGGCCATATTGAACGAGAAGCTAGAGGGTCTATTGCCTCTTTTTGGTCCTGAGCCTGAGGAC
>JACNKJ010000414.1 GCA_014382085.1 bacterium | reverse complement strand
GTGGTTGCCGGCCTTCTCATGAGCGGATGGGCTAGCAACAACAAGTGGTCACTGTTGGGTGGTATTCGCGCGGCGGCCCAGGTTGTGAGCTATGAAATTCCCACGGGCCTCAGCCTAATCGTAGTCGTGCTTATGGCTGGAAGCCTGAGCATGAGCCAGATCGTGGCGGAACAGAGCGGCGGCCTGGGCATCTTCCGCTGGTTCATTTTCCACAATCCTTTCAGCTTCCTGGCCTTCTTCCTCTTCTTTACCAGCGCGCTCGCGGAAAACAACCGCATTCCCTTCGACATTCCCGAAGCCGAGAGCGAACTGGTTAGCGGATACAACACAGAATACAGCGGCTTCCGCTTCGCCGTCTTTTTCCTGGCCGAATTCGCCATGGTCTGGATCGTGGCGGGCATCGCCACGGCTCTTTTCCTGGGCGGGTGGAACTTTCCCGGCGTGCCCACCGATTCGCAAGGGTTTGCCGGCGCCGCAGCGGGAACCCTGGCCTTTTTGGCCAAGAGCGGCGCCCTGGCCGTGTTCATCCTGCAGATTCGCTGGACGCTGCCGCGCGTGCGCGTGGACCAGCTCATGTCCATTTGCTGGAAATACCTGGTACCCATCTCCTTCTTCAACGTCGTGATGACAGCCCTTTGGATCGTGCTATTCAAGGGCAAGGGGATCTATGATCTCATCGCGGGAATCTTCTAGGAGCTGATTGTGGGAGCCGTCGCCAAATACTTCAGGAATATCGCCGACGCGGTCAGCACCACCGTTACGGGGCTGAAAATTACCAGCCGCCATCTGTGGACGGTCAAGCCGAGCACCGTGCTCTACCCCGAAGTAGAGGTGGAGAAGGTACTGCCCGAACGCTATCGTGGCTTCCTGGTCAACGAGGTCGAGATTTGCACAGGCTGTTTGGCCTGCGCGCGGGCCTGTCCCATCGACATCATCTATATCGACGTGGAGAAGAACGAGGAGACCAAGGAGCGCACGCTCACGCGCTACGACATCGATCTGGGCAAGTGCATGTACTGCGGACTTTGCCTGGAGCCTTGTCCCACCGGGTCCATTCACTTCACGCCCCAGTTCGAAGGGTCCTCCGGTTATCTGGGCGATCTCTATCGCGAGTTCGTGGACAAGCCCCTGCCGGTCTACAAAAATCCCAAAGCGCCCAAGCCGCCTGTGGTTGAGGGCGAGGCCAAGGAGGGCGATGAATCATGAGCGCCTATACCGTCGCCTTCTACGCATTGAGTTTGCTGACCTTGCTTTCGGCCTGGGTGGTCGCCACCAGCCGGAACATTGTCTATTCGGGCTTCGCCATGATCTTCACCTTCCTCGGCGTGGCCGGCCTCTACATACTGCTGGCGGCCGACTTTCTGGCGGCCATGCAGGTGCTGGTTTACGTAGGCGGGATCACGGTGGTGATTCTCTTTGCCATCATGCTCACCCGCGGCATCGAAGATCCGACCAGCAGCAACCCGGTCATGAATCGCCCTGCCAGCGCTCTGGCCGCGAGTGGTGTCTTGGCCATGTTGCTGGTGCTCATCTTCAACACCGACTGGCGGCTGCGCCAAACAGCGCCGCTTGAGCCGGGCGAAGGCATTTCCGGCGACCTCGGTGAGTTGTTTCTTGGCAAGTATCTCTTGCCCTTCGAAGTCGTCTCGGTGCTGCTCTTGGCGGCGCTCATCGGCGCGGTGATCATCGCCCGTCGCGAGACGCGAGGCGACGATGAAGGAGGTGCGGCATGATCGGAATCACTCACTTCCTCGTGGTCGGCGCCCTGCTCTTCACCCTGGGTCTTTACACGGTGCTGAGTCGTCGTAACGCCATCGCCATTCTTATGGGGATCGAACTCATCCTCAACGCTGGCGCACTTAACTTCGCCTCCTTCGCGCATTTTGTGGAAGGCGGCATTGAAGGCGTCGTGTTTTCGGTTTTTGTGATCGTTTTGGCTGCTGCCGAAGCCGCCGTGGCCATGGCCATCGTATTGGCCATCTACCAGAACCTGAAGAACATCCAGGCTGACACCCTGGATGCCATGCAGGGCTAGGAATGGGAGACGCACATGGAGCATAGCTGGATCGGCTGGATCGTTCTCCTGCCCCTGCTCGGCTTCACATTCAATATCTTCTTCGGCAAGCGCGCGGGGGACCGCGTTGCGCATACCGTGGGCGTGGACACCGTGCTCGGCAGCTTCCTGCTGTCGGTGAATGGTTTCCGCCTGCTTGCCGCCGAAGGCGCGCCCCAGGCATTCACCAGCAAAATGTGGACGTGGATCCACGTGGGCGGCGGCAAGCTTCCCGAGCTGGATCTGGGCGCGGCGCTCACCTTCGACCACCTCAGCGCCGTCATGGCCCTGGTGGTCTCGGGCGTGGGCATGCTCATCCACATCTATTCCATAGGATACATGAAGGGCGATCCAGGCTACTCGCGCTTCTTCTCCTATCTGAACCTGTTCAGCTTCGCCATGCTGCTTCTGGTTCTCGGCGACAACGTCATGCTCATGTTTGTGGGATGGGAAGGCGTGGGGCTCTGTTCCTACCTGCTCATCGGCTTCTGGTTCAAGCATCTGCCCAACACGACGGCCGGCAACAAGGCCTTCATCGTCAATCGCATCGGCGACTTTGGTTTTCTCATCGGCATGAGCCTGCTCTTTTGGGGACTCATCCAGGCCGGTCATGGAACCTTCCGCTTCAGCGAGATCAACCAGTACGCACCGCTCTTGGGCGACATGCGTTTCCTGGGCCTGCCCCTGCTCGACGCCATCGGCATCTTCTTCTTCGTGGGCGCCACCGGCAAGAGCGCGCAGATTCCGCTCTTCGTCTGGCTGCCCGACGCCATGGCCGGTCCCACACCGGTGAGCGCACTCATTCACGCGGCCACCATGGT
>JACNKJ010000249.1 GCA_014382085.1 bacterium | reverse complement strand
TGTCGATTCTTGTAGGAGTTGATTGACTCTGGACAGGGCTGCTGTCAGTGTGTTTATGAAGAGTCTGCGATCTTGAAGCCCCATTCGTCGTCGCGGCGAAATAGATTTCGAAATCACTTGGAGGAACTTGTGAAGAAATGGAAAGATATCTTTCGGTATTCCATTGTCTCACTTGCGATTCTTCTTGGCACCCTATCATGTAGCACTTCGACTACGCTCGTTTCGAGTTGGGCTGACCCTCTCGCGCAAGGCGTAACATATAACAAGTTTGTTATCATGGCCATTTTCAGAAACCCTGCGAACGGCGAAACATTTGAGGAACGTGTCAGCGAAGAGTTCAGAAGTCGCGGGCTCAAGGCCGTTCCGAGATTCGCTCTGGAGGGTATGGATACCGACCTCTCCAGAGAGGAAATGGAAATGCGCGTCAATGATAGCGGTGCTGATGGAGTGCTAATCTTCAGGATGATCGCGGTGGACATGGAAAACACATACGTACGTCCCACGACTTATGTTGTGAAGCGAACCAAAAATCCAGGATGGTGGAGTGATCCATATTGGGGTTACTACCACACTTATCCTCATCACTATTGGGGTAACTGGCATACCTCAACGCAAGTAGTTTGGGCTCCAGGTTACTGGGAGAGCAATCTCACTTATCGGATCGAAACCAGTCTTTATCGGGCTTCTGACAAGAAGCTTGTTTGGACTGCAACTTCCAGCACCTATGACCCGCAGGGGGAATCGGATCTGGCAGAATCGCTTTCAAAGTCGGTTTTGAAGTCTCTCAAGCGCGCCGGCTATTTGGCGACTAAATAGGCACACACTTTTTACCTGGATCATTGAAACTACGACTCCTACATAAATCGGCCGCTCCTTAGGGGAGCGGCCTTTGCAATTTGAGTTGGCAATCTAGAAACAGCCGGACTCAACGCCCGGTCATTAGCGCTGCTCGAATAGCCTCCAGCTCTGCTGCCAGACCCTCCCGCACAGTTTGTTTGAGCTTCCCTCGGCCCAGCTTTGCAACACCTGTCAGTGCGTCAACACGAGCATGATCCACACGTAAGAGATAGGAACCGCCATCTTCACGGGGGATGACGACTGCCAAGTCCAGCCCAGCTTGAAAAAAGTGATTCGCATAAATCCTGCGCGTGGCAACGAAGCTCCATCCTTCAGGTCCATTTTCAACGCGCAGACCGCGATGGTGGAGGCTTGCAACGTATCGAGGCCCAAGTTTCTTACGAGACCAGAAGAATGTTGACTCGATACCGGTTTGGTTTGACGTCGGAAAATCATCCAAGTACGTTGACAATCCCAGATCGAGATCCCGTAAGAGAGATCGCGCAAGCAGCCCTTGAAACACAGCTTCCAGATTCAGCTGCTCCTTTTTATCATCGATGCGAGGTAAGGCCTGGCCACCACCTTTCTGATATGCCACGAGATATTGGAGGAGCAACTCGCGGAAAATCGTATTGGCCTGAGCCCCCGCATCCGGCGCCTTCCAGGATATTTGATTTCGGAACCTGGCCATATCCGCGGCTGGAAGTTTGAAGATGCAATCTCCAGCCTTGCAAGAGGCTATGCCTGCAATCACATCTGGCGCGAGAGTCAGATCCTTCAGATCGCTCAGAGCCGGAGTCCTGCTGAATAGTGCTGCCTGAAAATCCATGCCGGCGAAAGGTGGAAGGGTTGCCTGTCGAAGGGCCTCAAGGATGGTGGTTGGGGTAGCATCGATGCGGAGGACTCCCATCGCAATAAGCTCCGAGCTGTCGGCACCATCGAGAATCTTGACGGCATAATCACCACGGCGAACTGTTTGAATATTGGCAGGCGCAAAATCGAAATGCAAAATCAGCAACTCTTGTAATGCGCCAGGGATAGGCGCTTCAGCCACCTTAGGCGGCCCTGTGATCGGTTGCGAAACAAGAGGATAGGCTTCGACAAGAGCAATTCCACACAAGAGAGCAACAACGCGTGCGGGAGAGCGCATTATAGTCCCCTTTTTGCTTCGCACATGATTTCTCGATTGAAGATATCTCTCCCTCAACATCCGCAAGATCTCGTAGTATCAAGAAGGGCAGTCACCTGAGAAAGCTCCGCGTGGCCGATACTAAAATTGACCGTAACACAGCCTGCTTATTCTGTCTTATCTGAATGTGTTCCGAGGGAGTCGGATGCTAAAAAAAGGCAGCCCAAAAGCCGATGCGACTGAACTGCTGACGCGCTCATCGCGAGGTGGGTTCAACAGAGACCTTCTAGCCGGGCGGCACTTCGATCTATTCTTAGTCACCGCTGTTTGCACAGTGCTCTTGATCCGTTTCTTTCTGCATCTGGCCGGCTACCCGACGGTGGGGGGCAGCCGCTTGCATATCGCCCACCTCCTTTGGGGAGGGCTCTTGATGCTTGCCGCTTTAGTCGTCCTGCTCGCCTATTTAGGACGCAACAGCCGACGTCTTGCCGCTCTGCTTGGTGGGATTGGTTTCGGCACCTTCATCGATGAAATCGGCAAGTTCGTCACTCACGATAACGACTACTTCTATCGCCCCGGGGTGGCGATTATCTATGTGGTCTTCATACTCCTCTACCTGCTCACGCGATCCATGTTGCGTCGAGGTGCAAGCCGCGAGGAATATCTCGTCAACGCGATACAGGAAGTCAGCCAGGCCGCTGTCGGAGATCTTGATCTTGAAGAACGCGACCGCGCGATGACTTACCTAGATAAAGCAGGACGGAACGACCCTGTTGTCTCTGCGCTCAGCGACCTATTGAGCCGAAGTGAAGTGGTTGTAGCTGACAGTCCAGGACGATTGGAGAGCATACGTCGCGCTGACCTGACCCCCTAGAATGTCTCCAAGTCTAGAAGTAGACTCGGGGCACCTGAA
>JACNKJ010000412.1 GCA_014382085.1 bacterium | reverse complement strand
GCACGACAATACCCTTTCTGAAACTTCTTGTCCGTGCAACCCTCGACCTCGCAAGACCCCCTGTACTTAGCTTTATGATCGTACTCAGGGTCTCCATGGAATTTCCAACGCTGGTAGTGGGTAGTGCACCAACCTCGTGCAAATACCTTCTTTTCACATCCGGTTATGCTACACATGATATACCCCTGCAATGTAAGATATAAAGTGTAAGGTAAAAGAAAGGCCCCGTCAAGGGGCCTTTCAATCCAGCAAAAACGGCTGTTTTACGAGGAGCCGGGGCTGCCGAAGCCAGCAAGATAGTCGGAAACGCCAAAACTGTAGCGCTCACGAGCTTTATATCTTACATTACCTGAGTCAAAGTCCCCGTCCATGCTCGTGGCCATCGCGACACGGTTGAAGTACTTGAAGCCGTTCGGAATGTCGGTCAGCAAGAACCAAGCGTTGGTGTCGGTCAGGTAGTGGTTGATGCAGTAGCCATCACGCACCGTGTTGTTGTGATAGATGGCGCTGATGTCGTTGTTGGCCGTTTCCACCCGGTACTGGGACTGGAGGAGACGGGTCGCAACGAACTGCAAATTGGTCGGAATGACCAGCTTGACCGGCTGGGCGGCAACCTTGAGGCCACGTTCGTCGGTCCAGTTCGAAATCTGAATGGTGGCGTCCTCGATGGACGTTTCGTTCAGATCGGTGCCGGTGGTGGGGCGGTTCGACAGGTCTGCACCCTGCACGATGGAGTGCGAGGTGGAGAACAGCGGATCGCCGTCGCCCGACAGGTAGCCGGTGGTGGCCGTGAACCCGTTGTTGAACGGCACCACAGCTTTGACCTGCTTGGTGTAGTTCATGGCACGGGCCAGTGCCTTGGTGTAACGGGAAGACAATGCGTCATACAGGTTATCTTCCATCGCCTCTTCGGTGATGGAGAAGCCCATGGCGATCGTCTCGTGATCGTACCGCTGAGTGAAACTTTCCTGCGCGGTGTCGTAGGCGATCCCGCCACCTTCTTTCTTGACGGGCGCGGCTCCGAAGCCGGACAGTTTCGTTTCTTCCTCGAACGAGCGTTCCGAAGAATCCATCTCGTAGATTTCGGTGTGCTCGTCTTGGTACTTCTCGTACTCAAGGCCGAACAGGGCGTTAAGACCCGGCAGGAGTTCCTTGAGCAGTTGTGCGCGTGAAATGGAAGCCATTGCTCATTCCTCCTTACGTGCCCAGAGCGAGTTCATACTGATGGATGCCGAAGGCCCAGCGAACGATAACGTCGGTGTAAGCATCACCGACGGCGCTGTCAGGCCCGTCAACAAAATCAATGACCCGGAACGGGAAGGTGTTGGTCGTGGCCGCATTGGCACCGTCGACGGCAAGAATCGACTTGCCGATGCTGGTGTTGCCCGCCGCGTAGGTGATGATCTCGACGTTGTTGCCCAAGGTCGTCTGGGCCATGGTGGCGTCAGATTGCACTTGGAAAAGCTGGTTGGGATCATCGGCCACGTGAGCCAAGATGTCCATCGCCGAAACGCTGGCCAGCCACATCTGGTTGAACAGCTTGTACTTCAGCGTCGGATCGGTGTAGCTGCAACCCTGAAACACGCCGATCGGGCGCGTCGAGGTCGCATTTTGGTCCGCAATGATGAGACCGTTGTCATCGAGTTCCGCGATATCCCCGAAGAAAATCGAGGTACCATAGGAATTCGTCAGCTTGAACTGACGGAACGAGCCATTCTCGTATCCGCCAATACGGTTCACCGGAACGAAACCATAAGGGGCTGCTGTTGAAGCCATCTTAGGTGCTCCTGTGCAAAGTTAAGCTCAGACAGGCGCTACCCGCGCCTGCGACCTGCGCCGAACGTCACAGAAGATTTCCGCTCGGTATCAAGGAGCGGCATCCGTGGATCGTTCTCGCGCATAAAATTGTGATCCACGCTCTCGGCCTGTTCCCGCGCCAACTTCGTGTAGTAGTCCTCACGGCGCTTCATGATCTCGGTCGTGCACTTGCACAACATGAGACCGCCAATGACGACGTTATCCACGAACTTGGTGTTCTCGTCGGACATGATCATCAATTCGGGATGATCGGAGGCCAAGCAAGGTTCCCAACCCTCACGGTACCGCATGGAAACGTTCCGGTTGTCGGGTTCGCCCAGAACATCTGTACGAATCCAACGAAAAACGTAGCCATCCTGTGGTGTGGGATCGGGTAGGTTCGATGGAGGTGTGAACTCCGTGAACCGGTCCTCGGCTTCGCGTGTTTCAGCTTCTCGCGCTTTCGGCGCGGTGCGCGTGACTCTAGCCATCTGCCATTTGCTCCTTTACAACTTGAGCGGCGTACTGCTTATTGGTTAACCCAAGGCGCTTTGCGAGAGCGACCTGAGTGGTGGTAAGCTGCACTTTGCGCGGGGGTTTACCGCCCCGTGTCGGCCCGCCCAACGGTGGCGGTTTCTTTCCAGTGGTCGCAGCAGGAAGCTCGGCTTCCCCTCCACCCAAGTCCGCACTGGAAAATTTCTCGGGGAACACCGCACGAAGACCCTCGTCGATCCTCGTATAGTATTCCTCATGAATCTGGGGGTTCAAACCACCCGCGATGAGCTTCTGATGAAGACCCACCGCGTAGCCGGTCATATCCTCGGAACCGGGGGCTTGGAACCATGCATTTTCCCGCAGCCACTTCATGGCGCGGGTGTCCGGCGCTGCCGGTGCCGGAGCAGCCGCTGGAGCAGCCGCAGGCGCGGTGGCCGAAACCGGTATCTTCGACAGGGTGCCCACGCGCTCGGCGTGAAGCCGGGACATCTTCTCCTGCCCCTTCAGAAGCGCATCGGAGTCACCGCCCTCGTAAGCCTCCCTGTAGTCGGCACGGGCCTCCTCAAGCTCTGCGTCGCTACGCACGTCGC
>JACNKJ010000413.1 GCA_014382085.1 bacterium | reverse complement strand
AGGGTGCCGGTGTTCGGGCCACACGTTTTTACGTGACCGAACTGCTATCGGCCCAGGCCTTCGATGTGGTGGAGCCGGGTGAGGTGGCGCGAGTATTGGCCGGACATGGCCTGGTGCGCACCGCCGATCTGAATCGCGAACAGATACTCGCCATCGGATCGGAACTTGGTGCCCAGGCGCTTTTCCTGGGATCTGTGGGTGAATCGGCCACGCAGCGTTCGGGAAACAACAATACTAGTGTGGTCACACTCAACACTCGTCTGGTGGAAACCGAGACCGGCGAGACCATTTGGAGCGCCACCCATTCAGAGAGCGGCGGCGGATTCTGGTCTTCGCTCTTTGGTACGAGGGAGCGCTCGAGGAGTGAAGTGACACGCGATTGCGTAAGCAAGAGCATCAAGACCCTCATTAACTAAGGTTGCGGATGAATCGTTTTCTGTCCACCTGCCTATTGGCCGTGACGGCCGCGCTGGTCCTCCTGCCGGGTTGCGCTATGCGTGAACGCCGCCTGGATGACACGATGCCGGTGCCGGTTCTGGCGGTGATGCCACTGGCCAACTACACCGAGTCCAGTGAGGCCTTGGGCAGGGTCATGCCGGCTCTCTGTGAAGAGTTGGCCATGCGTGGCATTCCCGCCATTTCGGACAGAGACATGCGTCCCATTTTGCGGCGGCATCGAATTCGCGGCGGGGGAATCATCACCCCGGAGGACATCCAAGCCATTCGTTCGGCGACTCAGGCCTCGGCCATTCTCTTCGGCAGCGTCGATTTCTACGCCGAAGGGACCAACCCCGAACTGGGGCTTTCACTGCGTGTCGTGGATATTGCAAGTCTCGAGGTGCTCTATGCTGGAAGCGCCTCGGTTACGGGAGCGGATTTTGCCGGTTGGTTCGGAATCGGTCGCAAAGACTCCCTGTCTGCGCTCATGGAACCTGCCCTGCATGAGGTTCTCCAGAGTTTCGATATTGTGAGACTGAGTGAGGCCCTGGCAGGAGAGAATCTTCCGCAAGGAAGCGCCCTCGCCCTGGTTCCTTTTGAGAACCGCAGTGATTATCCTTTTGCAGGAAGTATCTTCTCGGCAGTGCTGAACGCCGAACTTTTCAGGCGGGGCTATCGTTTAATGGATCCAGCCCTTCTCGGGGAAGTATATATGCAGGAGCGTCGCGCCCCGCGCGGCGAGGTAGACTTGGTTCTTGTGGACAGCATGCACACAGCTTTGGGTGTTCAGTGGGTTCTCACCGGGGGAGTGGAACAATTCTCTCCTTCCACCGGCGATCCACTCTCAGCTCCCGAGCTGGAAATCCATGGACGCATGTTGAAGGCGTCTGAAGGCCGCTTGGTTTTCAATTTCGAAAGTGAACTGATGGGTTCGCCGGCAGGGCAGGTGTTCGGGTTCGAGGAAAGGCGATCTCTCGGACGATTGGCGCAAAAGGCAGCCATGCGTCTGGTGACTCAAATGAATTACAGCATCGAGGAAGAGTTTGAAAAAAAGCAGTAGAATTGTTCCCCATTTTGTCCTGTGTTTCGGCTTGCTACTTCTGATCTCTGTCGCAACAGCAGAGACGGGGGATCAAGGAGAGCCCAGGGTTCTGGCATGGATCAATGGCGAGACGATTACCAGCGACGACCTGGACGCGCTTTTCCTGACGTCCCACCAGGGTCGCGACATGAGCTCCATGCAAAGTCTGGAGCTTCCCAACTTCCTCAAGAAAGCCGTGAATGACCGGCTGCTCGTTCAAGACGCTCAGGCCATGGGTATGGACGAGGAGGCTTCGGTGCAGAGAGTGGCCGATGAGCTTCTGGATTCCGAAGCCATGAAAGCATTCGTGAATGCCAGCTTCGATCGTCCGAATGATGCCGACAAAGAAGCCATGCGGGCATACTTTGAAAAGTACTATTGGCGTATTCACCTAAGACAGATCTCCACACGGACCCAGGAAAGCGCCGACTCACTTCGGAATGAAGTACTGGCGGGCGCCAATATGGACAGTTTGGCCCGCGCCCGATCTCTGGACAGCAACAATATTCGAGGAGGCCTGCATTCCTTGAAGTATTGGGGGGATGTTGAAAACGTGTTACGCGATGCGGTGATCGGCCTTGAAGCGGGGGAGCTAAGCAAGACATTCCCCTTCCGCGAAGCTCATGCTTTTCTACGCGTGGAAAAAATTGAAGGCCTTGACGAAGAAACCTACGACGATGTGTCCAAGTCCATCGAGCGCATCATTCTGAACAGCCAAAGAGAAGTGGCCTGGCAGGCCTTCCTCGATAGCCTCGACCATGAAACACCCGTACGTTTGGTGGAGAGTACTTTGAATTCAATCCGCGAAGATGCGGACATTGTTTTCATGGGCGACTTCCTCCGCGTTCAACCCGAACCGGCCATGAGCTTGGAAGCCACGCCCATTCTCACGGGAACCGAGCTTCGTAGAGAGATATCCCATACGGCCATGGTCGACGGCACGGCACCCTTCGACAGTATTCTGGACAAATCCGTGGCGGCCAAGAGGCAGATGGTTCTGCTGAGGCATCACGCAGAAGCCGGCGGTTTCTACGAAGACGAGGAATTGCTCAGGCAGAGGCAGCGACGCCTGGAGCAGGCACTCATCGAGGCATACCTACAGGAAATGATCGTTCCGCGCATCGTGTTCAATCGCCAGGAATTCCAAACCTACTATGAAGAAAATGAAGATCTCTTCCGCGGCCCCGATGAGGTCAGAATGGACATGGTCGTAGTGGATGAACAAGACACGGCCGATGAGATGTCGTCGAGGTTGTCGGAAGGGGCGGATTTCGATTTTCTGCGTAGCCAGTACCTCGGCGAAGCGGCCGATGCAAACGGCAGTGTGCGCTGGGTCTCTGAAGGCGTTTTCTCCGGGTCGATC
>JACNKJ010000411.1 GCA_014382085.1 bacterium | reverse complement strand
GGAAGCGGGGAGGGTCGAAGCCCTCCCCTCGTTCCAGCTTCACATGTCTCTCGGGGAGGGCTTCGGCCCTCCCCGTTTTCTATTCATCCAGATTGGATCCGGGTACAGTTTTTTTATGGGAGACGGAGCGGCTTTCCGAGCAGCGTTTTGTGAGGCGGTCCTGAGATCTAGCGAGCACGTGCTTTCTTCGCCGCCAAACGGGAGCGCGAGGATTTACCACGAGCAATGCTCTGCAGTGATCTTACCTCACCAAGACCTTCGCCTTGAGCGCGAATCCCTTCCACGGCGGCGCGGGCGCCGGCCAAGGTCGTGATACAGAGAACATCCATGGCTGTGGCGCTCGAACGAATGGGCTTTTCATCGTAGCGGCTGGCTTGGCCAAGGGGTGTGTTGATCACCAACTGAACCTCGCCAGCACAAATGCGATCTGCAATGTGAGGACTTCCCTCTCCTACCTTTGCCACGGTCTCCACTACCATTCCCTCACGACTCAGGAATTCAGCACAACCGCGCGTGGCGATGAGAGAAAAGCCGAGTTCGAGAAGACTCTGGGCGATGGGCAGCAAGCCGGGTTTGTCGTGATCGTTGACGCTTAGGAATACGCGGCCTTCATCGGGTAGTCCCTGCCCGGTAGCAAGCTGAGCCTTGGCGAAGGCTTCGCCAAAATTATCTCCCAGGCCCATGACTTCGCCGGTGCTTTTCATCTCGGGGCCCAGAAGTCGATCGCTGAGCGGGAAGCGTCGGAAGGGGAAGACGGGAGCTTTCACGAAAACCTGATCGGGCGCCTTGGCTTCCATTACACCCTGCTCCTTAAGGCTGTGACCTAGCATGCATCGTGTGGCGATTTTACTCAACGCGATGCCGCTTGCCTTTTCCAGGAAGGGGACCGTGCGTGATGCGCGTGGATTGACTTCCAATACATAAACACGGCCCTTCAAGCTGGCGAACTGAATATTGAGAAGTCCTCGTACTCCCAACTCTACGGCAATCTTCTTCGCATGGGTTCGCATTTGGGCGAGTTCATCTGTGCTCGCCTCGTGGGGGGGGTAGACCGCGAAACTGTCGCCACTGTGAATACCCGCCTCTTCGATGTGCTGCATGATCCCGCCGATGAGCACCTCACATCCATCGGAAACAGCATCCAGATCGAACTCTGTGGCCCCCTCGAGGAACTGATCGATGAGCACGGGATGGCTGGGCGATACTCGGGCCGCTTCCTCGAAAAACTCGCGGATCTCGTCCGCATCGTAGATCACTCGCATGGCGCGTCCGCCCAATACGAAACTGGGGCGCATCATCACGGGATATCCGATCTTCTCGGCCACATTCTTAGCCTCGCGCACGGAGCGCGCCATCGCGAAATCAGGGGCGGGTATTTCAAGCTTCGCTAAGATTGCGGCGAAGCGGTCGCGGTCTTCCGCGCCATCGATGGCCTCAACGCTTGTTCCGAGGATGGGCATGCCCGCGGCTTCCAGCGCGGCCGCCAAATTCAGGGGCGTCTGCCCGCCCAAGGTAGGAATGACCCCCATGGGTTGCTCGGTCTCGACGATCTGCATCACTTCCTCGAAACGAAGCGGCTCGAAGTAGAGTCGATCGGAGATGTCATAATCGGTGCTAACGGTTTCCGGGTTACAATTGACCATGATGGCCTCGATACCGTCTTCGCGTAGGGCTTCCACCGCGTGGCAGCAACAGGCGTCGAACTCAATTCCCTGTCCGATACGATTAGGCCCGCTGCCCAAGACGATGACCTTTGGGTGATTCGTGGGACGGCTCTCGCAGGGACCGTCTTCCCAGGTGGAATAAAGGTAGGGGGTCTCGGCTGGGAATTCCGCGGCGCAGCTGTCCACGCGTCGAAATACGGGTCTGAGCCCCGAACTCACCCGGCGCTGGCGAACAAGGTTTTCTTGCTCATCACCTTGAAGAAGGGCCGCAATACGTCGATCGCTGAAGCCTTCTCGCTTGGCCTTCCAGAGGATGTCGTCGGGTAGCTCGGCCAGGCTATAGCTTCTCAAGCGCCCTTCCACTTCGGCCAGTTGGGCTAGGTTGTCCAGAAACCAGGGATCGATACCCGTGATACGATGGATCTCCTCGGGCAAGAAACCTCGCCTCAGCGCTTCATGCAGATCGGCGAGGCGTTGGGGATTGGGCCGACCGAGATCTTGCCGCAGGGTGTCGGCGCTGCGCTCACTGGCCTTGGAACACCAGCCGTCCAGGCCGAGTTCGAGGGAACGTAGCGCCTTTTGCAACGCTTCCCTGAAAGTTCGGCCCATGGCCATGACCTCGCCCACCGATTGCATGCTGGTGCCGAGTCGATCGGGAGTGCCGGGAAACTTCTCGAAAGACCAGCGCGGAACCTTCACAACCGTATAGTCGATGCTGGGTTCGAAACAGGCCGAACTTACTCCTGTTATCTCATTGGGCAATTCGTCGAGGGTGTAACCCAGGGCTAGCAGGGTGGCGACTTTCGCAATGGGATAGCCCGTGGCCTTGCTGGCCAGAGCGCTGGATCGGCTCACCCGAGGGTTCATTTCGATGACCAAGCGCTCACCATTGTCAGGATTCACCGCGAACTGCACGTTGGATCCTCCGGTGGCCACACCCACAGCGTCCATGACTCTCAGAGCTTCGTCGCGCAGGTGCTGGAATTCTCGATCGCTCAGGGTTTGGGCCGGCGCCACGGTTATGCTGTCACCCGTGTGCACGCCCATGGCGTCGAAGTTTTCAATGGAGCAGACCACGATTCCGTTGCCCACGTGGTCGCGGATCAACTCCAACTCGTATTCCTTCCAACCGAGTACGCTCTCCTCGGCCAGCACGCTTCCCACTGGTGAAAGAGCCAGGCCTTCGCGGAGGATGCTCAGGAACTCCTCGCGAGTTTCCGCGATGCCGCTGC
>JACNKJ010000262.1 GCA_014382085.1 bacterium | reverse complement strand
GAGACTGGAGACTGGAGACTGGAGACTGGAGACTGGAGACTGGAGACTGGAGACCCTCAGCCCGTCCTTGACGCTCTGGAGAGCCCCTCCTATAATTCCGCGCCGATCCAGGGACGCTCCTCAAACCCAGGCGGTTGCCTTGCCTCGAGTACTTAAGCGACCGGGAATGCTTAGGCTCCCGGTCCTCTTTGTGGCCATCCCTTCCCTGCTCTTTGCGCTTCCCGTGCCTCCTGCGCCCGTTCCGCAGGACCTCGTGGCAGAGGGTTCCCGCGCGCCTGAAATGGAGCATCGACTCAGCGCTCGCAGTGCCGAACTCATTCGCGCCCTGGATGATCCCCAGGCATGGAATCGCGATGCCGAGGCTGACACGATAGATGTGCTCGCCCTTCTCGTGGAATTTAGCGACGTGAAAATGCCCGACAGCTTGCAGAACCTGTCCGACGGCGTGATGCACTACCGGCGGGATTGGTTCGCCGATCAGCTCGAGCGCGTGAATGATTATTATCGTTCCATGTCGGGTGAGCGCGTGTTCATCAACTATACGGTTCCCGATACACTTTTCAGTTTGCCGCGAACCATGAGCGTTTATGGCGACGACAATCTCGACTGGACTCTCGGGGTGCACTGGCTGGCCGCCGACGCCGTGGCCCTGGCCGATTCCACCCAGGATTTTTCGGCCTACGATCTCACCGTTTTCATCCACGCGGGCGCGGGCCAGGAATCGGATCTGAACCGCGATTCCCCTGAGCAGATCTGGTCGGGCTACGTGGATTTCGAGTCCATCACCGAGGCTTTCGCCGATTCCCTGCCCGACTATGAGGGCATCGTGACGGGCGATCAGGACAGCACCTACACCTTGCAACGCTTCGCCATTGCGCCGGAGGAAGAAATCGAAGACAGCCTCAATCCTCCCTATGTGCTGGGTGCACTAGGGGTGATGGTCCACCAGATGGGCGGCTATCTGGGACTCGTGGGGCTCAATGATTACATAGCGCCCCAGGGCCAGGGAGCGGGAAATTTCGATGTGATGAGCAGCGGGCTCTGGAACGCTTTGGGCTTTGTGCCCGGGCCTCCTTCGGCCTTCAATCGCATGCTCATGGGTTGGGCTGAGCTGCTTGAATACTCGAAGGACGAGGCCGAGGGCATCCTCGATCTGAACATTCCCTCCATGAGCCAGCTGCACCGATTCCCCATTTCCGATCGCGAGTACTTCCTGGTGGAAAACCGCAATCAGGACGCCGACGGCGATAGCCTTTTCACCTTCGGCGACAGCAACGGGAACTACATTCCCGACTTTGGTGAAACCCTGCTGAACGCCGAATGGGATTACTTCACCACCCAGTCCAATGCCGAGGATCACGTGCCCGGCAGCGGCCTGTTCATCTGGCGCATCGATGAGGAACTGCTGCATCTGAGCTTTCTGCTCGGCAGCAACGTGATCAACGCCTGGAACGATCACTACGGAGTCTGCCTGCTCGAGGCCGATGGATTCGCGGATCTGTCCTACTCGCCGGGCTATCACAATGAGGCCTACGGCAGCGACTACGACGCTTTCCGCGCCGCCGGCGGGCCCAACGATCTCATCGCCACGCAGACCTACGTGGATTCTGAGGCCTATCCCAACACCCTCAGTGCCGAGGGCGCTGAAACCGGTTGGAGTTTCACAGGCATTGGTGAGCACGGGCCGACCATGAACTACTCGGCACAGTGGGAAGGAAACGCCGACTGGGCCGTCAATCGCATCGAGCTGCCTGCCTATTATCCTTTGGGCGCTCCCATGGGATTCTACGATGGCCTGGTCGCGCGCTTTATTTTCGCGGCTTGGGACGGAGTCAATTCGACTCGTCTATTGAGCATGGATCTTGAGACCGAGAGCTTCGAAGAAATCGCCGACATTGCCGGCGTCGCGGCCGGGTCACCCGCGGCGGGCGACCTGGATGGCGACGGGGATATTGAGATCGTGGTGCTGGATCAAACTGGGGGCGTCTACGCCTGGCATCTGGACGGCGAGCCATTAGGCGACTCGGCCCTGCTGCTGCAACTGGAGGGCTGGTTTAGCCAGGGTCCCATGCTTCACGATGTCGATGATGATGGCGACTTGGACATCTTCCTTCTGCAGATTCAAAGCAATGTCACCCACACTCGGCCTCGCTTCATCGATGAAGAGGGTCTTGATGTCGGACCCGGTTGGGCGGAAATCGCCGGGTTACCGGCCTCGGCCCCGGCCCTGCTCATGGCCGTGGATGAGAACGATCGCGGATACGATCATCCCGCGCCCGATAACGCTACCGTGGCTTTCGCTCTGAGCGATTCGACTCTTCGCATTCATGGCCTGCCCCTGGGCCCGGAGGAATCACTCTGGGCACTGACTCGCCCCTGTCCCTGCCTGAACACGCAGCTGTCCACGGGTGATTTAGATGGCGACGGCAGCGACGAGCTTCAGATTTTGAGATCGGGTGTGGTGGAACTGTTTCATCCCATGGGGCGCTTCGAGGGTCATTTGGCCGGTGAGTTTGAGATTTCACCGGATCCCATTTACAGCTTCGCCGATATCGCTAGCTTGGGCGGCAGCATCTTGCCCCTGGACAGCGACGGCAACGGCAGCCTTGAGATGATGACTGTCTACCCCGGCGCTGCAGGGCTTTGGAGTGCCGATGGTGCCTTCTTCAGCGATTGGCCGAAATCCTTACCCTCCAACGCGCCTTTGGTCTGGACGGACGATCCCGCCGTCTGGGCCCTCAGTATGCGCGATGCCCAGGGCAAGGATTTGCCGATCATCTTTACCCGCGATGGACGCATGCTGCCAGGCGGCCCGGGAAGCCGCGCCCAGCTATTGGGCGGATCCCTTCCCGCGAGTCCTGTGATCGCGGCCAGCGATTTTGGCTATGAGCTCATGG
>JACNKJ010000338.1 GCA_014382085.1 bacterium | reverse complement strand
AAAGATCTTCGCTGTAGGCCACTCCCATGCGTTGACGCGCCTCCGAATTGTATTCCGCTCCCGTGTAGAACATGACCCAGCCGGTTCCGAAGGGATTCTCCAGAATATCCGGGGCCCAGATAAAGCCCTCTTCCCAGGTTCCCGGAACCACGTGAAGAATGCTGTCCTGGTGGGTCCAGGTGCGCAAATCTTCGCTGGTCACGTGGCCCAACCACTGTTCGAGCCGATAGCCCGGCAGCGTGCCGCCCTCGAAACTTTGAATGTAGAAGAGATGGTAGACGCCCTCATGATAGACCAGCGCGTGATCCTTGGCCTTCACACCGTACTCTTCCACGAAGTAAGGCTGATCGAAGGTCCAGTTGATATCCGCCGTCGCCGTAGAAATCAGGCAGAGGACCAGAAGCAGGACTAGGTGCCTAAGCATCTTCATGCTTCTCAGCTCCTGACTGACTCAAACGCGCGAAACGTTCGGCCGCCAGGTAGTCTTCGCGCTCCGCGAAGATTTCGCTGAGCATGCGATAGACCTCGGCGTGGGGAGTCTTGTCTTCTTTCCAGGCTTGCAGAAGCGCTTCGGCTTCCTCATGACGACCACGGTCTTTGAGCAATTCCGCCCGGCCACGGGCCGCGCTCTCATATCGTGGGTTGAGCTCCAGGGCCTTTTGGAATTGATCCAGGGATAGATCTCTCTGCTCGAGCTCCCGATATACCCGCGCCAGCCGAAGGCGAAGGTCGGCCCATTTGGGTTTGAGCTTTACGGCTCTTTCGAGAATCTCGGCGGCCTTCTCGTGCTTTCCCTGCATCTCGTACTCTTCAGAACGCTCGCGCATAAGGGCCACGTTTTCTGGGAAGCGCTTCATGCCCTCGTCGAGCAATTCGCCGGCTTCCACACGGCGCCCGCAGATTCGCTCCACGCGCGCGCTGAGAAGCCAGTGCTCCACACTTTGCCCGCCCACGAGCACCGACCAGGCGGCCGCTTCCAAGGCGGCGTCATGCTTGCCCTGAAATCCCAGATACTCGGCCATGGCCGCGAAGAGTCGCCGGAAGGGGCGCCCCAGCGCGGCCCGTCTCAGCGGTTCGGGGCAGGTATCCAACTCGCCCGCCCGGTCCAGAAGCTTCTCGGTGATGTCTCCCTGGGCGTCATCCAATTCCAGGAGAAAGTGTTCGCGAAGATCGGCGCCACGAGGCGCTTCCACTGGCTGGCCTGGGGCGGGCAGATGAGCCACAGCCCAAGCGTCCCACTCGGCGAACTCCCCGAAACTGCGGGCCGCGTCCTGGCTTTCGGCCAAGGTGCGATATCCCTCGGCGAGCAACTTCTCGGCCTGCTCGCGCAGGTCCGGGTCTGCGGCCTGATCCAAGGCCAAGGAACCACGCAGGTGATGGTAGAGGCCCCATTCCAAGCGAAGGTCCGGCCAATCGGGATGATGCTTCCGCTTCCAACTCAGGAAGCTTTGCATGTCCTCGAGTTCCGCCAAGAAGTTCAGTGCCATAAGCCGCCGCCTAGGGTTTCCAGTTCCACCGGTGTTCGGTTTCGATGAAGCGCAAAGTACCCGACTTGCTGCGGATCACCATGCTGTGGGTTTTAGCGCCGCCGGGATAGAATCCCACGCCGCGCAGGAAATCGCCGTCGGTGATGCCCGTGGCAACGAACATGATGTCGTCGCCCCTAGCCAGTTCGTTGATCTCGAAGACCTTGGACGGATCCTCCACACCCATGCTGATGGCGCGCTGCCTCTCGCCCTCGTTGCGGAAGGCCAGGCGTCCCTGCATGTCGCCGCCCAAGCCTCGTAGGGCGGCCGCGGCCAAAACGCCTTCAGGCGCGCCGCCTATGCCCATGAGGATGTCCACCGTGGAATCGGGAACGGCGCAGGCGATGGCCGCCGAAACGTCACCGTCGGGAATCAGGTGGATGCGGCAACCCAACTCGCGAACCTCTTTGATGAGTTCTTCGTGGCGCTCACGGTCGAGGATGGCCACGGTGAGATCGCTCACTTGAACCTTCTTCACCTCGGCCAGGGTATTCAGGTTCTCAGTGGCGGTACGATTGATGTCGATGATGCCCACGGCCTCGGGCCCCACGGCGATCTTCTCCATATAAGTGTCCGGCGCGTGAAGGAAGTGGCCCTTGGGCGCGATGGCCACCACGGCCAAGGCGTTGGGCCGGCCATAGGCCACAGAGTTGGTGCACTCCAGGGGATCGAGGGCGATATCCACCTCGGGCAGATCGCCCGTGCCCACCTTCTCACCGATGTAGAGCATGGGCGCTTCGTCGCGCTCGCCCTCACCGATGACCACAGTGCCGTCCATGGCGATGTCGTTGAAGCGCTCACGCATGGCGGTGACCGCGGCCTGGTCGGCCCCGTTGGGATCTCCACGCCCAAGCATGCGGGCCGAAGCGATGGCGGCGGATTCGGTGACGCGCGTGAGTTCCAGCGCGAGGTTGCGATCCATGTTATTCCTTTCACGGTGAAGCCGTGGTTCATGAGGATGCATCAATACTAGACAGGAGACTTGGCCCTGACAAGATCCATTCCACCTTGCCGCAGCTCACCCCGGAGCCTATGATCGCACAATGAAACCCTTATTTTTTCTTCTGCTACTCCTCATTCTGGCCGGATGCCAGTCAGACAGCGCCGGCCCCCAGGGCTATCAGGACCAGGACGAACTCATTTCCGAGCGTGTGAGCGGCATATCCAAGGCACAGCTCATGGCTTATGTGACGGATTTCTCTTCGATTCATTCTCGCTTTATCGAATACGAGGAAGGCTGCACCCAGGCCCTGAACATGCTCGCGGGGTGGATCGAGGATCAGGGAAATGTGGCCCAATGGGATTCCTTCACCCTGGTCCGGCGGCCCTGGATTGATTCCGCCAACATCTACGTGGACTTTCCGGGAACCGTAGCGCCAGAACGTCAAGTGCTGGTTGGAGCTCACTGGGACTGTTCCTCGGGCAACGACAGCTTCAACGATTCCAGCGCCATCTCTCCCGGCGCCGTGGACAATGCCACAGGCGTGGCCGCCCTTCTAGAACTCACTCGCATTCTCCGGGATACGCCCACCGCTTACACCGTGCGAGTTGTCTTCTTCGCCGCCGAAGAGGTGGGTTTCGAGGGAAGCAAGCGCTATGTGGAGTTCTGGGACAACGAAACCGGTCCCGACAGCCTGGTCTGCATGGTCAACGTGGACATGATCGGCTGGGACGGTGATGCAGAGCAGGACCTGCGCCTGCTCTGCCACGGGGAAACCGTGGCCATGGGTGTGGACGCTCTGCCCCTGGCTGCCGAACTCGCCAAGCCGGTTTCTCTCGACACACTGAACTGGGAAAATCAGAACAATGCGCCGGCCAGCGATCACTACTGGTTCTGGCTCAAGGGGCTTCCTGCCATGTTCCTGTGGGAAGGCCCAGGCGACGCCTTCCCCTATGCCAACAGCAGCCAGGACACCTTGGGCGCGGTCATGCCCGACTTCCTGGAATCGGGCGCGAAAGCCCTGGCCGCCACGGTACTGCAGTTGGCCATACCCCAGTTGCCCGATTCCTAGTGGCTTAGCCAGGCTTCCAAATCTAATAGCGTGAGAATTCCGAGGCTGCCGTTAGGCAAGCGCACGGGAAGCATGTTGCGATGGGCTTCCTGCAATTTCCTGCGGGCGTCGGCCAGGCTGTATTTGCCGGCCAGAGGAATTTCCGCGTGCAGGGTGACCCGGGAAATCTCCATATTGGCGCGCAAGGCGAGGCAGAGGTCTCCCAGCTCTTCGCGTCCCACCAGAGAAATGGTGATGGGATCCATCTCAATGGCGAAGTAGGGCGCATAGGGAAAGCTTTCCAGCCATGTAAATGCGCGGCTCAGGCTGGCATCACCGGGAATGGCTGGGGGAAGGGGCGCTGCGGCGTCTTGGGCTGTGCCCTTGGCCAGGGAGTTCAGCCTGCGAGCCAGGCGCAGCTCGGCGCCGCCGGCGTTGTATATGAACAGCGCGATGAGCGCCAGCAGGATCCACTCGCGATCCACCACGGCCACCACCACAAAGATCACCGCGACAGCGCGGCCCACCCAGACAGCGATGCGCGTAGCGTCCAGGTAGTTCTTACGCAGGGCCAACAGCGCGCGCAGCACGCGGCCGCCATCCATGGGAAAGGCGGGAATCAGGTTGAAGGTGCCGAGCATGAGATTGGCCAGCAGCAATGGAATGGCGAATTCGCGAAGCGTACCGGCCGGCAGGGTGGCCACCGCGATGCCCAAAGGAATGGCCAGCGCATAGTTCACGGCCGGACCGGCCAGAGCGATGGCGATTTCCTGCCCCGAGGTTTTGGGTAGACCGAGGGTTCGCGCCACGCCGCCAATGGGCAACAGCGTGATATCCAGTATGGGAATACCGTAACGACGCGCCACCACACTGTGCCCCAGCTCATGCAGCAGCACAAAGATAAAAAGCGAGATGAGCACACCCGCGATGTGCAGCCCGGCCCGCCAACCTCCCCCATAAGTTTCCACCGCGACGATCACCACGAGGAAAAAGGGGAAGGTGAAATGCAGGCGAACGGGGATCCCCAGAACGCGACCTAGCTCTATGCCTTTCAATTTCATTTTCCAAACATAGTCGAAGGCGGGCCGCCAAGCTAGCGGGGAAAGAGATCGGAATCACCGGAAACATTGCGGCACAATAAGATGCGTGAGGAACGGCCGCTTTGACCGGGGCTTTAAACATCTGGTATAATTATCGCCTGTGACCACACAAACACCGATCCTAGCAAGGCGATGGCTCTACACAATGATCCGACTGCAAACTCGTCTCATCATTTTCGTGATCCTAGTCTTCGGCGCTGCCTTTGCGGCGTCGGCGGGTATCCTCTTTGACTTCGAGCAGCCCTACTTCGTGGAAGACGTGGGCGTGGTGGTCAAAGATCATTGCATGGTCAAGCACGAGGGCATCTACCACGTTTTCTTCATTCAGAGTTTCCCTCCCACCGACGGCTGGATGCGCGAAGAGGATTGGCTGGGCCACATCACCAGCCCCGACCTTCGTCATTGGACTCGCCAGGACAGCATACTTCCGGTGATCCCTGGGACTTGGGAAGATGAATTCATCTGGGCGCCGGATATCGTTGAGAAACCCGAAGGCGACGGTTGGTACATTTACTACACGGGGGCCAACGAGTGGGTGACGCAGCAGACCGGCGGCGCCAAGAGTTCGGATCTCTACAACTGGGACCGCTTCCTGAGCAATCCCATTTATAATCCTGGCTCCTGGGCTTTCTGGTTCGAGGAGAATCAGAGTTGGCCCTGGTCCAACTGCCGCGACCCTGAGATCTTCCATATTGAGGGCGACCGCGAATACTACATGCTCAATACGGCTCGCATGGCCGATTCAACCGGCGCGGTGAGCCTGGCCATGAGTACGGACCTGCTGTTTTGGACGGACCAAGGTCCCTTCTACTCGCATGAAAACACGAACATGATCGAGAGCGTACAACTGGTTGAAGATGAATTCGAGTTGTATCATTTCTTCTTCACCGAAGAGAACGTCACCGGCACCCACCACCGGGTCAGCGACAATCCCTTTAATGGATGGGAACTCGCGGAAGACGTGATCATCGACGAAGGCCACGGTGCGGAGGTCACCAAGTTCGACGATGAGACCATCTTCAGCCGCTTCAACGGTCTGGTGACCGTGGAGAACATTATCTACTTCCTGCGCTTCGACGAGATGCTGCTGGAGACCGAAGACAACATTCCCGAGATCCATCGCCTGGACGGCCTGCAGCCTTGGTGGCACACCTATATCGGAAACGCCTTCAACAACCAACCGACCTGGGGCGACAATCCCTATCAGCGGGGAGCCGGACACAGCAACCTGCAGGGCAATTCCTTCTTGGGCACCTATGAGGATTACCCCGAACCCTCCGACGCGGACCTAGGCGGATTCCAAGGCAACGAGAAATGGGGGCTGCTCAAGAGCGATCCCTTCACTGTGACCGAAGATCGAATCAGCCTACGCGTGGGCGGCGGAGATCTTCCCGATGTTTGCTTTGTCGCGCTCATCGACTACGCCACGGATCGTGTGCTCTTCAGCGAGACCGGAACGCACTCCCACTTCATGAGCGAACGGCTTTGGAACACATCCACACTGATCGGCCAGGAGGCCTATGTGGCCATCGGCGATCTATCCACCGGCGACTGGGGACACATCGCGGTGGACGCCATTCGCGAGTACGCGCAGTCGGGCGAGGATCCCATTCCTCCCAGCGATCCCTTGGTCGATGGACCCACTCTGCTCGAAGTGCTCATCAATGCGGGCTACGATCCCACGGGTCTGGCTGAAGCTCCTTCGGCCGCCGGTCACATGTTGAGCCCCTATCCCAATCCCTTCAATCCCGTCACGCGAATCAGCTTCGAGCTGGAGCGCGATGCACAGGTGGAACTTCGCATCGTGGACGCGAGCGGACGCACGGTGAAGGTGCTGGAAGAAAGTCGCCAGCCCGCCGGACGCTGGGAAATGGCCTGGGATGGACGCGACGACAACGGTGAACCCATGGCGAGCGGCATCTACTTTGCCACGCTGAATGTGGATGGTCAGGCCGCGGGCAGCGAAAAGCTGGTGCTGGTTAAATAGGGCGCTCGCGATCTCTCCTCCCGCTCCGGCTCGCAGACTCGCATGTCGCGCGCAGGAGAGCCGCTTCGCTTAGAGTTGCAGACAAAGAGCCGACTGTACCCGGGTACAGTCGGTTTCTGCATGTCGAGAAATAGAAAAAGGGAAGGGATGTGATCCCTTCCCGAGTGACATGTGAAGCTGGAACGAGGGGAGGGATCACATCCCTACCCCTTTATTTCAGTAGCATCATTTTCCGGCGATCGCTGAAGTCCTTGGTATCGAGACGGTAGAAGTACATTCCCGAAGACACCTGTCGGCCGCGTCGGTCCGTACCATCCCAAACAACACCGTGGCGTCCAGCTTCGAACTTCACGCCGGGGAGCAGGTGATCCACCAGGCGACCCTCCAGGTCGTAGATGCGCAAACTCACCAGGGCATCTACCGCCAATGAGAAGCGAATCTCCGTAGAGGGATTAAAGGGGTTGGGGAAATTCTGATGCAGCCCGAAAGCCGGCGGCGGAGGCGTATCGGCGTCCACTCCAAAACCGGGAACGGTGATGGAACCATCGATCAAGGCCAGCTCCTCAATGGGATCGCCAATGGAGTCGCCCAGAGCGCTGACGGCCAGGAAATCCAAGTGCGAAATGGCCCACTCGGATGTAATAGATGTGAAGTGCAGGAACAACAGTGTATCGCTCTGCTGCGTTAAAAGACTGTCGCCTCCATGCCCGTCGAACCATTCCAGGTGGATGTCTCCGCCCAGCCCACCTGTCAGCAGATTGAGTCCGGCCAGATTGCTGCTCACCCCATTATAGGTGAGAATGCTGTCGGCGAAATCTAGGCGTAGGGATAGAGCGGAAATGCTGTCGAAGCCTTCGGCCAGCAGGGGAATCAGGAACTCTCCGGTGCCAGAGCTAAGGGTCGTGTCCGGTACCGACAGGGTGATGACCTGACGCCCACCCGACTCACCGGCCTCGCGCAGCGTGAAGCTGGGGAACCAGTTGCCGTTCACGTCGCCCATGCGCATGCCCACCAGGGAAACATTCTCATCCTTGTTGAGAGGCTCGAAGACCACACTGTCCGGTTCGAACGCCCAGTCACCGGAAGCTAGAGGCGCGATCAGCGCGGCCGCCTCGGCTATGGCCACGGCGTCAAGAGCATCCACGACTTCGTCCAAGTTTACGTCGCCGCATCGCAGCGTGAGATCGCCCACGAGAAGCTCCGAGCCGGCTTCATGACGCAGCACCTTCATGGCGTCCAGTGAGTTGCTGGCGTAAAGTTCGTCATCCTTGCTTATCCGCAGCGTGTAGTCGCCCATGGGATAGGGTTCGAATTCCCATTCGCCGGCCATGTTGGAAACCGCATCATCGTTGGGTGGCCCCATGGACAAGACCACTCCCGGTAAGGGCGATTCCCCTGTGTAGTACTCGACCAGGCCGGTCAGCAAACAGTTAACGTCCAAGATGATCTCACCGAAGGGCGGATCATCCACCCAGCCGATGTTCTGAAGTGTGTCGCCCATAGCTCCGACCACGGCACAGAGGCTGTCCACAAAACTCAGTTGTGTCGTATCGATAGCGGTTAGCGCCGTGAAGGCCAGCCCGAAGATGAAGGTGGGATTTTCGCTGGACAGGATGGGATTCACACCGCTTTCATCCACCCAATCTATGAAGATGCTCTCATCGGCGATGCTGTCGGTGAAAGTTTTACCCGGCTGCCAATTGGACAGGCCTTCATAGCGAATGATCGTGCTGTCGAAGTTTACCACGGCATGATACTCGAAAAGACTTTCCACCCCGGAGTAAGCGAAGGACACGGGCGTTGGCAGTCCTGAACTGATCTTGGAGGGGAAAACCAGACAGTTGCTCTCTTCTTCGAGAACCATGATGTAGTTCTCTTTCAGCTCCACAGCTTCCATGCCCAGATCGTTAACCACTCGCAACTTCACCGAATAAAGACCAGGGGTTTGGTATGTGTGGGCTGCATTCTGGGTGAACTTGTCGTAGATGCCGTCGTTCTCCAAATCCCATTCATAGGTTTCGGCGAGGCCGTCAGTGGTGTCGGTGAAAATCACGTAGTGCGGCGCAGGGCCGTAGAGATTGTGTCCGTAGAAGTCGCAATTCCACACAACACCAGCATTGTTGAGCACATCGCCCAGGTAAATTTCTTCGACCATCGGCTCGCTGGGCGGGAGAGGATCATCGCCCACGAGATCGAACTCTTGAATGAGATCCGTGCTGATCCAACCCCAAGGAAGGCTGCTGAGATCGGCGACCACCAAGAAGACGGTCTCTCCGATGAGGCTATCGGTGTTCCATAGCCGAAGGTCCATGCCCACGGCGTCGGCACCGGTTTCGCGAAAGAGAATGCGGAAGTCGGAGTCGCGCACCATGGCCACGAAGCAGGTGGAGTCTTGATCTCCCCCTCCAACCAATAGACTGATGCGGTCACGATCCAACACGAAGGGATCACTTTTCACCAGACCTTGGGGACCGTTGCCGCGGCTGCGACCCGGATTGGCGAAACCGGGATAGGGAAAGAGCTCCAAAGTGGACAGGTAGCTGTTCCCATCCATGTTGCTGCTCTCCTCACCGCGTTCAAGAGGATTATCGCCCCAGGTGGGCTGATGATCGAAAGCCGTGCCGAACTGTGGCGTCCACCAGTCGCGATAACCCTGCATGCTTTCCACGGTGGGCCAATCGCCGCCCCATGCCGGCGTCACCATTTCGTCGAAGCGAATGAAATAGCGATCACCATTCAGAAGCGCCGCACGCGCGTAGCGACTGAATATGTTCTGGTTATTTGTGGTGGTGACTTCAGCGCCGTAACCGGGATCGAAGAGGGCGGCCGCACCGGGCCAGAAGGGGCCGAAGGTATCCAATGCGACGGTATGATAGGTACCCGGATAGTTTTGCTTGGTGAAGAAGAAGTGCCACTTGCCCGCCTCGTCTTCCCAAATCGTGGCACTCTCGATCATGTTGGCGCTTGTGTGGTGCGAGAAGGTATCTAGATGGGCCCAGCTGTGAAGATCTTCGCTCACGGCCAAGTCCACGGCTCCATTACCGTCGGCACTCCTCACCGTGTTGAGCATGTAGTAGAGCGTGTCCCCCGGAGCCTGGAAGACATAGGGATCGCGGCAATTGGCGTACTGATAGATAGGATCGGCCCAATCAGTCCATGCTCCCGGTTCGTAAACAGGATTGTCCTCGGAGCGCGTCCAGTTATAGAGATCGTCGCTCCAAGCAAGGCCGGTGCGCTGACGAACTTCGGATGTGGTATCGGCGCCCGTATAGAACATGAGCCATCCGCCGGTGGGATCTTCGACCACGTGCGGCGCCCAGATAAATCCGTTTTCCCAGGTGCCCGGCACCACGGGAAGAATGCTGTCCAGCCTCGTCCAATGGCTGAGATCGGGACTCGTAGCATGACCCAACCACTGCTCAAGCCCAAGCGGCGCCACCGGACCGTCCGGATATCCCTGGATGAAATAGAGGTGATAGAGACCCTCGTGGTAGATCACGGTGTGGTCTTTGCACTTCACACCATAGTCTTCCACGAAGAAAGCCTGCTCGAAGTCGTAGAAGATATCCGCCGAGGCGATCACTGCCATGACGAGCAGAAGAGCCGCCGGCAATATTCGATGATGATTCAAAAGGCCCTCCTTTCCGTTGAGCGCGACGAAATTTCGACGGCTTACTTCAACAAAACCAATTTGCGACTTTCCACGTGACGGCCACCTAGTTCCATGTTCGCGAAGTAGAGACCGCTGGGCAGTGGCCTTCCCGCATCGTCACGGCCATCCCAAACAAGAGCGCCTTCACCACGCTCGCGATAGGCGTCCCAGAGCGTGCGTAGTTTGCGGCCTGATGCATCGTGGATGCTCATGCTCAAGATGCCGGGTTCATCGAGCACGAAGCTCAGGTGAGTCGTAGGATTAAAGGGATTGGGATGCGGATTGAGCAGCTTCCCGCTAACAGGACGGGGCAGATTGTCGATAGCGGTGCCACCGAAGCCGGCGTTCTCGAGAACTGTCCAAAGGGTGGGACCGTCCACCATGGGATCGATGGGCGTTCCGGGCTCGTGACCGTTGAACATGTACTCCTTGATGCTGTCCACGGCGATGGATCCCCACTGACCATCGTAGAGATCGGCGATAACCATGTAGACCTGCGTACCCACGAGCGTTTCCGTTTTCCAGATGTGGCTGATCATCATGTCGCTGTTGTTGCCGGTCTGGCTGAAGTAGAGTTGATGAGTGTTCGCATCAACCATGGCAACGAAACAGGTATCAGGGTGCGCACCGCCGCCCACCAGCATGCTGAAACGATCGCTCTCTATGTTAAAGTAGTCGGTCTTGATCATCCCCACCGGGCCGTTGCCCTGAATCCATCCGGGCACGTTATAACCGGGCCAGGGGAAACGTTCATAGGTGGCGATGTAACTGTTGCCCTCCATGCGGCTCTTCACGCTGCCGCGCTCATAGGAGTTGTCCCCCCAGGTGGGTTGAAAGTCGAAAGCCGTTCCGAAGACCTTATGCCAGTGTTCTTGTAAGCCCTGCAGGCTGAGTATGTCGGGCTCGTTGTCGGCGGTATCGATGTCGACATTGTCGAAACGCAAATAGGATTGAGGCCCATCCATCATGGGGACGGTATTGAAGCCGCTGAACAGCCATTCATCGTCGATGCGGGTTAGTTCTACGCCACGCCGTTTTGCGACATAGGTGCCGTTGGCCATGTCCCATCCATCCAGGAAGGACGTACTGGTTTGGTGATAAGTGCCGTCGGAATCTTCCTCATGATAGAAAAGATGAAAGAGGCCCGATTCGTCCTGGACCATGTGCGTACTTTCAATCTGAAGACTGTCGTCGTTGGTTAGGAAGGGTGTTCCGGAATCCTCCCATTCTAATGCGTCTAGACTTGTGGCAAGCCCCAGCGCGCCTTGATTGAAATTTGTCGTGGCGGTGCTGAGCATGTAGTAGGTGGAATTACCCTCGTCGAAATAGATCTCCGGATCACGGCAATTGGACCACTCGCCCAACTCCCAATCCGACCAGCGCCCCGGCTTGTAGACGGGATTCACGGGATTGCGCACCCAGGTGTAGAGATCGGAACTGAAGGCCAGGCCGATCTGTTGGCAGACATCTTCATCGGCGCCGGTGTAGTAGAGCCACCATCCCTGGCCCACGGGACTTTCGATAATCCTCGGCGCCCAGATGAACTTGCCCTCCCAGGTATCGGGAACCACCGGCAGGATGCTGTCTTGGGCGGTCCAGTGGCGAAGATCGGAACTGGTGATATGTCCCAGCCATCGCTCGGTGCGTTCGTACTCGCCGAATTCTTGGGGGAGGCTTTGAATGAAGAAGACATGATAGATACCCTCGTGCCTGACCACGGCGTGATCCTTCACGAAGACGGAGTCTCGCTCTAGGTAGTATGGCTGCTCGAAATCTAGCAGCACCTCGCCCTGACCGACTCCCGCCACAAGAGTTAGAAAGAGGACGAGAATCGGAAGGGCCCGAGTACCGAATCTCCTCACAGGTATTCCTTTCACGCCTGATTGAAGGCGTAATTATATCACATGGGTAGACATGAATCCAAGATGGTGAATGGGATCAATCGTGAAGCAGGTAACTTAAATCTGCAAAGGGCTCCATATGGTAGATAATCCTTGCTAATCGCACCTCATCGGGGCTCGGAGCATCCAGGAGATTAGTTTTGTTCATGCAATGATTTGGGTCGTGACTATGTACCCAGAAGCCAATGGCGTGTCCGACTTCGTGAAAAACCACCTGGTAAAGACCGAAGGCGAAGTCGGGTGTGGCCGTACTCTTGATTGTGATCTCCATTTTGATGGGCGTGTAGGTGGTGAAGTCCCATTCCAGAATTTTTGTGATGCCCGTAATCGAAGTGGTGTCGTCGTATACGAAAACCAAAACCGCGTCTTCCGGGTCTTCAACTCTCACGAAAAAATCCAGCCCCGTCTCCGTTTCCCAAATATCCATTCCCTCCAGAACAACCGTAGGGTAGTCGAGCCCCTCGTTCACGTGTTCCGGGATGTAAGTCGTAATGGGATACATGGGCCGAATAAGGTGGAAGGTGGCCGGCGGCGGCCTGAGCACATGTATAAAGTACTCCAGAAAATCACTGTACCAGGTGGACAGAAATGGCTGGGTGGGAAAGGTGCCCATTTGATAAACGAGTGAATCGTTCACCGCGCGGGAATCGATAAGATCGAACCACTGGCCGATCTCGCTGCCTTCCTCATCGTAGTAGCTGCCCGGGAAATCCCAAGCTCCACCTTCTTCAAACAGAGGTACGTCGTCGCAATAGAAATGACCCTCGGCGTCGGTCATGGAGACGACATCCCCATAACTAACATTGAGGCCTTCCAGCGGCCCTCCCGTTTCGTAGTTGATAACGGTACCCTGAACGGTGTAACCCGCCACGGTGCCGAGCACCGGACTACACCATTCCGAGGTGTTGCCGCTCACTCCCACACTGCGAACTCGAACGTAGAGCGTCATCCCGGCCTCGGGGCCTTCCAGATCGAAACGCTCTTCTTCAGCGCCGGGCGTCGCTTCCTCGAAGCCCACCAAATAGGCTGATTCCCACTGCTCATCATCGATCAGATAGGGAAATGCTCGAATTTCGAAACTGTGCACCGGCTCGCGAAGGCCCTCCTCGGGAGGTTTGAAGGCCACGGCCATACGTCCGGGGCCATCTCCGGGGCCAACCCTAAGTTCCGTAACCGTTTCGGGAGGATCCACGGGCTCGTCGGGTTGCACTTCTACCGTCCACTGGCGGGTCCATTCATGTCCACCGGCCCGAACTCGGCCCGTAACTTCATAATCGCCAATGGTTAAGGCATGGAAATAGAAAAACTCGCCACTGGATTCAACAAGCTCGCCATCCACAAAATATTCGTACTCGGGGCTAAGGCCCCCCGCTTCCAGTCCCAGCTGGAACATCAGGGTCTGCCCAAGCACATTGACCAACTCGCCACTTTCAGGGAAAGACGTAAAGCCCCAGAGAATCTTCACATTCCAGGTATGACTCATGGCGTCAAGACTGTCCTGAACGTCGATTTTCAGGCTCAGGTAGTCATTCGGTCTTTGGGCCTGAAGGTCCAGATACTCCCATGCGCGGAAGGTAAAGCTATCCATGGCACAGAGATACACGTCTTCCAGATAAACTTCAGCCACCACAGCACCGGCCCCCTGGGTGCGCAGAACGAATGTCATGGAATCGTCCTCAGCGAGGGTGAGACTGTCGGCCTCCGGGGTGGAATAGAGGATCTCCAGAGGATCGGGATCCTCGGGCATAGTGGTGGTATTCTCGCAGCCGGCCAACAGAGCCAGCGCTGCCAGCAGCAGCAGGGGTATTGTGGATTTCATTTTTTCTTCACGTTTTTGGGGCAACACTAGGATTATAACTCCGCGAAATTCCTTAGGCAAAACGATTTGCGGCTTTCCTGTGCATGGGATGCCTTGAACGGACAAATGGGCTCGGGTATATTGCCGAAGCTGAATCCGAAAGGATCCTTCTCCAACCCTTAATCGGGAGATTTACCATGAAACGTAGTGCATTGCTCCTATCGGCACTGATCACCCTTCTTATCCTTGTGCCGGCGAGCTTCGCCCAAGACACACAGCAGGCTGAGCTGAGAACCTCAACCGGATGGGAGTTCCTCCGGAACGGTCAGTTCGCCGATGCGGCCTCGGAATTCGAGAAGGCTCTTGGATTTGACCCCTCCTACTTCGGTGCGGGCGAAGGCCTGGGCGAAGCGGCTCTCCAGTTGCAGGACTGGCCTCGCGCCAAGAAGGGTTTTGAAGTTGCCCACAAGGCCCAGCCCGAGAACTGCACCGTGAAGGCCAAGCTGGCCTACGCCGAGATGCGCCTACAGCATCGTGCGCGCGCCCGCGATCTCTATGAAGAGGTCGTCGGTTCCACCGGCTGCAATCCAAACGACAATTACTCGCGCATGCAGTTGGCCACCATCTATTCCAACGGCAAGTCCGAGGAAGATAAGGAC
>JACNKJ010000052.1 GCA_014382085.1 bacterium | reverse complement strand
GAAACTCCCAATGCTCATGGTGGCCAGGCCCTCCGGTGCTTCAGTCCTAGCTAGGAAGCCTTCCCTCGGCGCGAAGTCCTTGACGGTTCCTTGGCCGGCGGCGTGGGCCGACCCTGCCGCCCCATGGCTGCCGCAGAGGCCTTGATGGGATTCGGGGCGGGTTCCTCTATCACGGTGGGTACTTGTAACCGAGGAGTGTCATAGGCGTCAATCGTGTGTCTCACGATGATGTCCCAGGAGTAGTTTTCGTGGACGACTCGATGCCCGTTCTCTCCCATCCACCGCGCCTTGTCGAAATCAGACAGCAGGGTTCCAAGACCCCAGGCGACCGAGTCCGGGTTCGGCGAAACCTTGAAACCATTCTCCTCGTGGGTCACGAATTCGTTGGGTCCTCCGACATCCGTTGCCACGACGGGCTTGCCCGCGCTCCAGGCTTCGAGGATGACGATGCCAAAGGGCTCATTCCTGCTCGGGACGCAGACGCAATCGCAGGATTTAAACAGGGCCGGCAATTCGACCCCACCAATGACCCCAAGAAACCGCACCGCCGAATCGATCCCCAGCTCGCCGGCCCGCCGCTTCAGGTCAGGAAGCATGCTTCCGGCACCCGCGAATACGAATTTTGCGTTTCCGTAGTGCTTGAGGATAGACGGGATCGCCTCGATCAGGATATCCGGTCCCTTCTGCCATTCGAGCCGCCCGCAAAACAGCACCATGGGATCCATGGGGCCAATGTCGTAGTTCGCCCTGACCGCGCCCGGATCCACGTCCGCGTCGAAGCGCTGGGCGCTCACGCCGTTGTAGATAACGGAGATCTTGTCATCCGGCACTTCGTACATCCACTTGATCTCGTTTTTCAGTGCGTAGGACACGCAGATCACCCTGTCCGCCCAGTAGGTTCCGGCGCGCTCCTGCTCGCGAACCCGGTTCGACTGGCCTCCGGGAAAACTGTTTCCGCAGCGGCCGTATTCTGTCGAGTGGATCGTGATGATTGACCTGCGCCCCCGGCCCTGCTTGATCCAAATCATGGCATTCGCAGTGAGCCAGTCATGGGCGTGGACGATATCGAAGGGCTCATCAGAGGAGTCTTCGATTTCAAAAGCCTTGTCGACGAAGATTCTGCACATGTTGTTGATTTCGTCGACGAAGTCATCAAGGCCAGGGTAGGGGCAGCGATGATAGTGCACGCCCTCTATCAGGCTATAGAGCTGCTGGCCCGGTGCGATTCGAGTGATCACGTGCACTTCGTGCCCGGAGCGCGTCAATGCAACGGCTTGTTCCGTGACGTGGGGGGCGATTCCGCCAACGGATATCGAGTGCAGCGTCTCCCAAGATAGCATTGCGATTTTCACGGCATCCTCCCAATCGGCCTGGCGCCTTAGCTGTGCGTCTACATCGTAACATGAACGACACTGTTCAAAGGTCCGAATTCGTTCGGAATCTGTGTCGTCGCCGCCGGGTCGTAGTGCCACTCCCCATCGACGAGGAACTTGTACTGGTAATCGCCGGAATGCAGCGCCAGGGTCTTGCGGAATCTTCCCCTGTCCTCGCGCATGCGATCCGCCTTCGGGTCCCAGTTATTGAAATCGCTATCCAAATATACGGCACTCGCATCTGAAATCAGCCCGAACACAAACATTGTCTCGATTAGTGCGATTCTTTTCTTTGGGAGAGCCGTCTTTAGCTTGGCAGCCATCTCGAAAACTCTCAGCAAGCGAAAGTGAGAACCTGGGCCGACGATATCTTCGTCACGCCGACATACCCACCCAGCTCAAGCGAAGCAACTGTACGGTCATCAGTAATGATCAATAGGCATCTCGGATACAGCGGGAATACCGGGAATGGCAGGGTAATCGGACCCTAAAAGGAAACCTCGGTGCTGGTAGGTTTACTCCCGCTTCTTTTGCTAGACAGTGTAATCAGGCTCTGTCGGATTTGCAATTGGGACGCTCCATTTGCGGAATGTGGTTCTCCAGGGAAGGGGTAAGGAATATGCGTTTTATTCACCGCTGGCTAAGTAGCCGTAACCGGATCGAGCGATCGAGAATCAGGCACCTGCTGTCACGGAGCAAGATCTGTCGCGATAGCTATTGGGACACTGTGGAGGCCGAGTCATTGTTGCCTGAGTGCTCTTCAAGCCTTGGCCATAATGTGTCAATGAAGCCCGGGCAAGCTCATGGAATTCGAGTACTACACCTACTGGAGTTAGTTGCTGCCGGAGATAGGCGATACGCTTAAGTTCACAATCCAGCCCATCGGGGGCTGTGTGGATGCTGAAGCGTGTCCTCTCGCGAATTTTCTTTGTGCGCATCTCGGATAACGTGGTAAATAAGTGACTATTGTCAGTGCTCATTACCACGATACTCCGGAGGATGGCGATGCGACGCGCAGCTCTATTGCTTCTTGCCTTGGTTTGGGTGGGTTCTCTCTCGGCGACGAACCTGAACTGGGAGAAATCCAATGCACATGTTGGATTGAACCCCGGAACGCCCGACGGTCGCGAGGGCGGGGAAACCATCGCCAGCGCCATTGCCATTCCATCCATCCCATTCACTGACACCGGAAACATCTGCGATAATCTTGATGACTACGATGAGGAGTGCGATGAAGGGATCTCCGATTCGCCCGACGTCGTCTATGTCTTCGTACCCAGCGAAGACGGAGGAATCAGCATCAATCTTTGCCACTCATCCTATGACACCAAGGTCATTGTCTACGAGGGCGCCTATACTCCCGGATCCCCCTACGCCTGCAACGATGATTATTGGGACGACACCGGGATCTGCTTCGAGTACTCCTCGTTCATAGGAGGCATGATCGTTAGCTCGGGTACTCCCTACTTCATTGTCGTGGATGGATATGATGGCGATTGTGGAGACTACCAACTTGATGTCAGCAGTATACTCG
>JACNKJ010000181.1 GCA_014382085.1 bacterium | reverse complement strand
CCACTTACCGGCCAAAAACATGCCGAAGGATTTTTGAGAATCCGGTTCAGGCGTAGAGCTTTCACTTACATCAAATTTCTCCGCCACCTTTTCCATGAAGGCCTCGGAGTCGAGCCCATTGAGATCCTTAAGGACGCGGTGGTATCCCATGATCTTGAGTTCATTATCGGGAAAAAGTACGGCGAGGAAGTGATTGTAGGCCTCGTCGCCTTTGTGCCCCGGGTTTTTGTCACGAAGGATGTTCCGAACCCGGAAAGCCGAAGCGGTGCGATGATGCCCGTCGGCCACATAGATTGCGTCCAGAGGCAAAAAGGCCTGCTGAATAGCTGATACGTCGGCTTCGTCGGATACGACCCACAGGGTATGGCGAACGCCGTCGTCAGCGGTGAAGTTAAAGGCTGGCTCTCCGCCCTTGAGTCGCGTGAAGATTTCGGCGATCTCGGGAAGCTGACGATAGGTGAAAAGCACGGGACCCGCATTGGCGCCCAGCACTTCCATATGACGTGCACGATCATCTTCTTTGTCGCGACGTGTGAACTCGTGTTTCTTGATGAGGCCCTTCTCGTATTCATCTACGCTGCAGCCGGCTACGAGACCCGTCTGAACGTGGTCGCCCATGCCGAGACTGTAGAGATAGAAGCAGGGGCTTACGTCCTGGATGAGAATGCCGTCATCGATGAGTCGCTTGAAATTTTCCGTGCTTTTTGCGTAAACCGGTTCCCCGTGAGAATCGCTATCCTCGGGTAGGTCGATTTCGGCTTTGACCACATGGAGGAAACTGAGCGGGTTGCTGGCCGCCATTTCACGAGCTTCCTCTGAACTCAGAACGTCGTAAGGAGGGCTCGCCACTTGGGCGGCCAGATCAGGACGAGGCCTCAAGCCCGGGAAGGGACGAATGTCGGACACGCTTCACCTCCTGCGGTGGAAAATCGTTGGGCCCCGAGGGGCAATAACCCGGAGGCGACGGTCCGCATCCGTATCCTTAGTAAATGATGCCTACGGGGAAAGTCAATATGCCCGAATCGCTTTAAAGGGAAAGATTTAGGAATTCACTAGCGGCTGAACCGACGCTTCAGATCGCCCCAGTCCGAAGAGAGGGTGGCCGTGCCGATAGGCAGCTCGTAAGCGACCCAAAGATCCTTGTTTTCAGCGATGACAGTTGCGTAGGCAATTTCGGTACCCGCATCGTTCCAAACGGGAGATTGTTCGGGATAGCGGGTTTCGGTTAGCTGGATCAAACTCTCATCGAGTAGATCCCAAAGGTATAGATCCCAATCCACCACATCTTCGCCCCCGGCCAGCACTATAAAACGACCATCCGGCGACCAATGTGGATTGGTGGCGATTAAAAGCCCCATGGGGACGAGACCCGCGCCTTGACCGCTGCCATCCGCTGCTGCGCGATAGATGCTCCGCTGCCCCCCACCGTCCATCACGGCGTCGTAAGCGACCCAATTTCCGTCGGGACTCCAGCATGCATGTTGGCACTCCTCGGTCCCGACACTCACCTGGAAGGCGGCAGATGGATCATCCAAAGACATGACCCATATTTGATTGTCTCCGCCTCGATCGCTTGTAAAGGCAATCTTGTCTCCGGTTGGATTGAAGGTCGCCCAATTGTCGTAGCCATCGTATTCGGTTACGCAAATGAGTTCTCGACTGCCTAAGTCTTGGATCCAAATGTCATAATCATTCAGCCCATGGCCATTGTTGCGTTTCGAGGAGAATGCGATGCGAGTTCCGTCGGGACTCCAGTCGGCGTAGATGTCGGTGGTGTCGGGATACTGGCTGAAATTTACAGGTTCACCGCCCCATGCATCCACAATCCAAACTTCCCAATCTCCGGATTTGGTGGATGTAAATGCAATCTGTTCTCCGCCGGCACCCCAACTGGGTGCACCATCGTGAACTTCGCTGGAGTAGACCTCGCGAAATTCGGTCGCGCGAGACCCGGAAGCCGAGATCAAGATGAGTAGAAGGAGAAACAAATCACTTAGTTTGCAAAACTTCATAGTTGAAGAATGCGATTCTCTCGTTAAGGCGGCAAGCTTTTTAAATAAGGTAACAGAAAGCTCTATTTGCGTGAAATTAATAACATACTTTACGCTCGTTATGTATGGTTACGGGTGTATATCTATGATAGAATTGTGACTCTTTCAGCAGGAAACGCACGAGAACAGGTCTAACCCATAGATCTTCATTCAAAACCACTCCCGGAGGACGAAGCAATGACAACTAGAATGACAGTGAGGGGAAGTGGAGTCTTACTCCTTGCCCTGATGCTAATTATGGCGATCAGCTCTGCAAGCGCCTACGAGAAGTATCGCCCCGGCTGCTACGAATGTCACCCTGGGTTTAGGGATATTGGTCCTACCCATGACATGCACGTGGGCTCCAGCCAGATGACCAACAATTGTACCATCTGCCATTTCACCATTGGCGATGTGCCCAAAATAGCTGATAGCGGCGTTGGCCACGGCTGCGTCGGTTGCCACGGTGTGGACAACGGAGTTGCCGACGGATGGGGCGCGGGACTCAGGCGTCACCATGCCGAAGCAGGCGCTCCGGCCGATAGCGATGGAGACTTCTGCATCAATTGTCACGCCGGCGATCCGGCCAGTTCTCCCGAAAGCACTATTCCCGTTTATTATCTCAGGGCCGATGTTCTTATCGACGATCCCTGTGAGACAGTGGTTCCCGGTGGCGAAGACTGGGATGGTGACGGTTTGGGATTGGACAACGACGGTGACCTGGCCTACGAAACCTCGGACAGTGATTGTGGAAGCGGCAGCGGTTGCCACCTCAATTGTCCTCAAGGGGACGGCGGAATGATCAGTGCCGATGGCAGCGGAAACCGTTCTCCCGATTTCAACGGCAGCGGTATGGTGGATGTTGCCGACTTCGGTTTCTTCGCTTCCGTCTACCAAACTCCCGAATATTGCGCGGACTTCGACTGCTCGGGTTTGGTATCTTTGGCAGACTTCGCAATCTTCAGCAGTCACTACACTCATGGTCCGGGTACCGGTGGTGTCTGCGAGTAAAGACGTCTAAATCTTCAATACAAGAACCCTGCGGAAATCCGCAGGGTTTTTTAGGAGCGGGAAACGGGGTTCGAACCCGCGACCTCCAGCTTGGGAAGCTGATGCTCTACCAACTGAGCTATTCCCGCGATCATTTGAGGTTAGCAATGCCTAATGTGGGTGTCAAGACGACAGCAGTTTGACCAACTTCCGTGTTAGCTCAGGATCTTCCGCGTCCAGAATCGTGGCATTTTCCTCACGGCGAAACCAGATTTCCTGACGACGAGCATACTGTCGAGTTCTGTAGAGAATTCTGTCTCGAGTATCCTTGGGCGTCATCCTACCCCCAAGCTGGGCCACGACTTCGGGATACCCCAAGGCCTGCATCCCTGGCGAAACAGGATTCACACCCGTTTCCAGGAGTGCACGGACTTCTGTGGGCCAAGCAAGCGCTAGCATTTCATCTAATCGCGCTTCTATCCGCTCATGGAGTCTACTGCGTTCACAAGTAAGCAGCACCACCTGCCACTCAATGTCATCAGGTTTGCGGCGTGATTTCAAATGATGTTCGGAGAGCGGAATCCCAGTGGCGTCCAATACTTCAAGAGCGCGCAACACACGTTGTCTGTCATTGGGATGCAAGCGATCTGCTGTGGAGGCGTCTTCCGATTCAAGACGGGCATAGAGAGTGTCAGTCGACAGAGATTCCAAGCTCTTGCGAGCCTTCAGAGAATCTTCTCTAGAAATATCGAGTGGGAAAAGACCTTCCATCAAACTGCGAAGCCAAAAGCCTGTACCGCCAACCACTAGAGGGGGACTCTCAGGTTGAGAGCGAATAATCTCAAGTGCGGCGATCGCAAATTCCTGTGCCGACCATGTATTCGCAGGGTGTAGAAAATCAACGAGATGATGTTTCACGCGCGTTTGATCATCAAGTGAAGGCTGTGCAGTTCCGACGCGAAGTCCGTGATAGATCTGACGACTGTCGGCAGAAATGATCTCGCGTTTCTCTCTTTCAGCAAGTTCCAAGGCCAACCGGCTTTTGCCTGTGGCCGTGGCCCCCATGAGAACCAGAACCCTCACACATCCTCCCGAGAGCCATCGGGGACTACACGGTGAAAACGCTTCTCGAGTTCATCTCTTCCGATACGTATAACGATGGGGCGTCCATGAGGACAGGTATAGGGCGAAGTGGTTTCGAATAGTTCTTCCACTAGACTACTCATTTCATCGAGGCGCAAAGGCTGGCCTGCTTTGATGGCTCCCTTACATGCGTATGTGGCCAGGGCCATTTTTCGCTTCTTACTGGCCCCACCCTGTTCGCTAAGTGTATCGGCAAGGATATTGAGAATGGTCTCGCCCTCATCCCACCTTCGCAAAGCGGATGGAATTGCTTCCACAGCGAGAGTCGTGGGACCGAACTCAGTCATGCGATAACCAAGCTCGGCGAAAAAGTCACCCAACTCCCGCCAAGCTTCCATTTCCGAAGGGCTCAATTCCAGATTGTGAGGGAATAGCAATTCCTGGCTGGCCGGAGTCCTGCCTTCCAAGTCCTCCACAGCTCTATCATAGAGGATGCGTTCATGAGCATTGTGCTGATCAACGATCACAAGTCCCCCACCCATGCGGGTGAGGATGAAGGTGTTTTCAAGTTGCCAAAACAGGCTCTCTTCGGATTCCCCTTTATGAGAGGGGGATTCCTGGTAGTTCATGGCAGGGCGAACAGGATCGGACTCACGAACTCGCCCATAGGCCGGCCCAGCTGCGCTAGCAAAATGCAGTTTCGATTGAGAGGCTGGCAATTCTTCAGGTCTTAAATTCCCCAACTGAATAGCAGGATCCTTGATCAATCTCTCACGCAGCCCATCGCCAGAAATGGCCTGAGATATGGCGCGCGATATAACCGAATGTACACGGGCAGCCTCCCGAAAACGAACCTCCCGCTTAGCTGGATGAACATTCACGTCCACCAGGCCGGGATCCGCTTCCAAGAACAAGACACAGGATGGGAATCGACCCGGTGCGAGTACGTCTCGATAAGCTTGGCTAATCGCGTGACGAGCCCGGTCGTCCTGGATTGGTCTACGACCCAGGTACAAATACTGATGACTACGATTGCCTCGGCTGGTCAGAGGTAGGCTGCAGAGGCCGCTAACGCGGAAGCCGTCATCTTCGGCCGAAAGTGCTACCATTTGTCGAGCCAATTCTTCACCCAAGAGATCTCCAACTCTGTCCTGCAAACTCGCCGCGCTATATCGAGAGCGCTCCTTGCCTTCATCTACAAGGGAGAATGAGACTTCGGGATGAGCCAGCAGGTATTGCTCCCATACGCGCATCACCTGTCTCTTTTCACCAGAAACGGATTTCAAGAATTTCCGTCGCACGGGTACCTGAGCGAAGAGATCGCGCATGCATACGGTAGTGCCAATTTCACGGGAGATGGGTTCTACGCCTAGGAGTTTCCCGTTTTGAGAACTGATTCGCCAAGCTGAGTCGGCATCATTAATCTTGCTAGTAATCTCAAGATTCGATACGGAAGCGATGGCGGCCAATGCCTCTCCACGAAAACCAAAAGTTGCCACACCTTCGATGTCATCTAATTTGCGAATCTTACTCGTGGAATGACGTTCCAGAGCTAAGGGCAGATCTTCACGTGAGATTCCATGCCCATCATCACTGAGGCGGAGCATCTCGATGCCGCCCCCTGAGATTTCGAGGGTGATGCGAGTGGCTCCCGCATCCAGCGAGTTCTCCATGATTTCCTTTAGCACCGAGGCAGGACGCTCAACCACCTCACCCGCAGCGATGCGGTCGATGGTGGCTTGGGGAAGAGCTTGAATTCGGGTGCTCAAAAGTTCTCCTAGGATTGTCGAGACAAGGTGGTCATGGCATGACGGATGAGTTCAGAGGCGCGCTCTCCATCTTGTGGATAAAGAGCTTGGGCTGACTGACTGCGCCAGGGGCCGTCTGGAGATTCCAGCAATTGATCTTCCAGGGCCAAGGCCAATCGGCGGCGCAATAGGCGCGATTGCTCCTGAATCTCCGGCGCTAGGTGAAGTAAAATTCCCTCAGGACTTAAGCCCCAAGAATCGGTTTTCCTGCCAACGCGCGAAGGCAGAGACAGCAGAGGCTCCTTCAAGTACTTCTCGGCGGGAAGACTCTCCCCCTTCTCATTGACAAGACGAAACAATGTGAAGCAAAAGCCCAAGTGATAGCGACGGCTGCGTCGAATCTCGCGCCGAAGTTCGTGGGCAAAACCGGAAAAGTCGAATCGAATTCGGGCCTCGGCCAAAGGTCGAGCTTCCTCTCGAATCTCATCTGCCTTGGGCATGGGATCTTCCGAAATCTCATTCGGGATTCCAAGTAAACGATCGGCAGCTTCTTCAGGACTCAAGCGGGGCAGTTCGCTCAGGATTTCAGGAAGGGAGTCATCCGAGATCAGGAAATCCATTTTATGCTTCCACTCTTGCCACTCTTGATCCTTAAGAATTGGAATTCCTGATATCTCCGAATAAAGTTCAAGATTCTTGCAATCCCCCACGGGTATTAGGCCGTGTGACTCGGCCTTTCCCCTGAGACGCAAGCGAGTGATGAGCTGTAGAATATCGCTATCCTGACCGCGAAATACAAGGCGAGTCATTCCACTTCCTTTCGACGGTGTAGACGCTCGCGATAATCCGTGAGTAGATTCAAGGCTTCCAATGGAGTAAGCCGCTCGGTGTCCAGATTCTTTATCTCCTCCAGCATGGGGTGTCCGCGATCGGAGAACAAATCCATCTGAGCCGGCCGCGTCTCGGGAACGCCAAGGCGTTCGCCGTGTCCACGCCGATTCTCCAGAGCTCTCAAGATTTCAAAAGCTCGGTTAATAACTCCCGATGGCATACCTGCAAGGCGTGCCACTTGAATACCATAACTGCGTCCAGCTGCGCCCGATTCCACCTTTCGGAGAAATACAACCTTGTCTTGCCACTCCTTCACGGTTACGTGAAGATTATGTAGACGGGGCAGGGTCTCCAACTCGGTGAGTTCATGATAGTGAGTCGCAAAGAGAGTTCGAGGTTTGTTGCCCTCTTCCATGTGTAGGGCTTCGAGTACAGCCCAGGCCAAACTGAGGCCGTCATAGGTACTGGTTCCGCGACCGATTTCATCCATGAGAGCCAGACTGCGCGAGGAAAGATTTCGCAGGATGTACGCCGTCTCTTCCATCTCGATGAGAAAGGTGGAACGTCCTCTGGCCAGGTTGTCGCTGGCCCCCACACGCGTGAAAATCTTGTCAGTGATGCCCACTCTCGCCGCGGAAGCCGGCACATAGCTTCCCATCTGAGCCATGAGCACCATGAGGGCTGCCATGCGTAGGTAGGTGGATTTTCCGCCCATATTGGGACCTGTGATGAGCAGAATTTGGCGATCCCCTGGCTCAAGGTAAATATCATTGGCGATAAAATCTTCATCAAGAAGCTGCTCGACCACGGGATGTCGTCCATCCCGAATTTCTAAGACCGGTTCAGTTTCAATTTCCGGGCGGCAATAACGATTCTGCTCCGCCAACTCTGCCAAGGATGCACTGAGATCAAGCGCTGCCAGAGCTCTACCGTTTTCTTGGATGGCTCCCAAGCATTCCCAGGCGGCCTCGCGGAGTTCTTCAAAAATCTGCAACTCGCGGCGTACACGCCGATCTTCCGCGCCGAGGATCTCTTCTTCGCGACTTTTCAGCTCAGGGGTTACGTATCGCTGGCTGCCGGTAAGGGTTTGCTTGGCGATATAGGTGTCGGGAACTTTGTCTAGCTGCCCCTTGCTCACCTCGATGTAGTAGCCAAAGACACGATTGTAGCCAACCTTCAGATTGGCGATGCCAGTCTTTTCACGCTCGCTCGCTTGTTGACCAAGAATCCAATCGCGTCCGTCTCGTGTGAGAGAGCGAAGATGATCCAACTCTTCATCGAAGCCTCCGCGAATGAAATTGCCATCGGATAGCTTGCCAGGAAGGTCTTCTGCCAAAGCTGCATCCAAAAGATTACGCAGATCCAGCAGTGGATCCACCGCGTCACGAAGCTCGGGCAATTCCCCCTCGGTTTCCGATTCCAGCAGTTCCTTGATGGGAAGAAGTAGGGCCAAGGTTTCAGTGAGGGCTTTAAGGTCGCGTGGCCGGGCCTTGAGTGCGCTCAGGCGACCGGAAAGACGTTCTAGGTCAGCAACCGGTCGCAATAGTTTGCGGAGCTCTCGGCGGAGTTCACGTGCCTCCAGCAGCCGTTCCACGGAATCCAATCGCTTGACAATGGCCTGAGGATTCAAAAGCGGCGCGAGCATGCGCCGGTAAAGCAGGCGTGCACCCATTCGCGTTACCGTGTGATTCATCACAGCGAAGAGTGTGGCTCGTTGATCTTCACCACGAAGGGTTTGAGTCAGCTCCAGGTTTTCTACCGTGAGGCGATCGAGCACCATCGTCTCTTCGTGGCGCAGGAATGTGACACGATCGATATAGGAGAGGTCCTCGCTCTTCAGCGATTGAAAATAGGCGAGTAGGCCGCCGATTGACCTGAGAAGCATATCTTCTGATTCCCGAATACCAAGAAGCGGACTCTCGGTTATCGAGAAGTGTGCTCGCAATCTGCGCTCGCTTTCCTCGGGATGAAAATCCCAAGGCGGCCGCGATTCCATTCGCAGGTTAGGATAGAGATCTTTAATCTCAGTGAGAAGTTCGGAGTTTATTTCTTCAGGGTAGATTAGTTCGCGCACATTAAAACGCGCTGGGAGTCCGAGAATTTGTGCAGGATGATCTTCTCCCGCCAAAAGTTCGCCGGTGGAGATATCGCCGAGGGCAAAGCCGGTATTCTCTTCGCCGGGGAATAGGGAAAGGCAATAAGCACCGCTTGCCGCCGGAAGGAATTCCTCAAGAGAAATGGTGCCGGGTGTCATCACTTCGGTGACAGCTCGCTTCACCACGCCCTTGGCTGTGGCAGGGTCTTCAACCTGTTCGCAAATGGCAACGCTCTGACCCGCAGCGATGAGGCGATGAATGTAGGTATTCACAGAATGATGAGGCACGCCGGCCAGGGGTACGGGTTCGCCCTGGCTCTTTCCACGTGTAGTGAGGGTAATGCCCAGGATCTTTGCCGCCAGCTGAGCATCTTCATAGAAGGTCTCGTAGAAATCGCCCATGCGATAGAGAAGGATGCGCCCGGGATGCTGCGCCTTGATGCGCAGGTATTGCTCCATCATGGGTGTGAGCGTGGGTTTCGATTTCGTCTTGGGCTTACTCATGAATTGCATCTTCGCTGAAGATCACGAAATCCATGCCGTATCGGGCCTTGAGTGATTCACCCTCCGATCGCGCTTCCTCCCGAGTTGCGAAAGGTTCAGAGACAACTCGGCTCAAGGGAATGCCATCGCGTTCGAAGGCGAGGATGTCCACCAATTGCCCGTAGGCCTCCAGCACGGATCGCTGTTGACGAGCTCTGGCAGGATCGCGAAAGACGCCCCACTGAACTCGAAAACCACCCACCCTGGATGGCGGTTGGACCAGAGGCCCTTCGTCTTCGAATGGAAGAGCAGCCAATTTTTCCTGGGATAAGGGTACGAAGATGGATGCAGGATCTTCTCGCATTATGCGTTCCAGAAGTTGTCTGGCTTGTGAAAATGCTCCCTGGCTCTCCGCCAGCCTTGCCCGCCAAAAGCGGCTTTCGCCGTCTTCATCTCGAAAAGCGGTTTTCCAGCTTTCCTCTTCAAGATCCTTCCAGGCGGCATCATCGACGAGCCTGAATTGAAGGGCCAAATCACGGGAGGGTAGGAGACCATCCTTCACTAAGCTGAGAGCCTCCTCAAGCCTCCCTGCTTTGAGAAGTGCCCGCGCCAGCATCTCTTTATCATGGTTCGTATTGAACTCATCACGTAGAGCTTCTTGTGAATGGTAAAGCCCTGCGGCGTATTTGAATCCGGGATCGGGATGGTCAAGGGCAACCACTGCCGGCAGCTCCGGCCAGACTGCCGCGAGGGCCCCCAAGGCGGAGATCGATAAAATTAGGACTGCGAGTGCAATCCTAGGAATGTGCAGCGTCGGCCGTTTCCTGGGCATGAGGCTCATAGCTTTTAAATCCATGACAAGTGGGACAGTACCACCGAGGTCCTGGGTGTTCGGTTCCACAGTAGCGACAGCGATAAAATCCCTCACCTGTTGATTGAGTCTCGGCGATCTTGGTTAACCATTCCCGCGCAAGATCTTCGCGATTCCAGTCGAGTAAGCGCCCTGCGGCTCTTACACCTTCATCACGACTTGCATTGTGCGCCGGGTCTAGCAAGCGAATTGCATCTTCGCGGCTTCCCCGTTTATCCAGGATCTCCGCCAGTGCGAAACGCGCGGGCCAGAAGCCTGGTTCCTTGCTGAGCACTTCCTGATAGACGAACTGGATCTCGTGGAAACGGCCCAGATCGAAGAAGAGCTTCTCCATGCGAGGATACTCGATTTCAGAACCCGGCAGGGCGGTCAAAGCAAGTTTTTGCAGTTCGTCGGCGGCTTTCAGATCTTGACCTTCCCGGTGAAAGAGATCGGCCGAAACACGAAGAGCGGGAATACAAGCGGTATCCAACTTGAGGGAGTCGGACAAGGCCTTCCGAGCTTCCTTCCAGCGCTGTTCATGGACTAGGTGACGTGCGCCTTCAGCCAACATGATTCCCATTTCATCGGCACGATCCTTACCCTCGAGTTTGTGAGCGCGGCGTAGGGCAGCCTGGGCTTTTTCCAACTCCCCCAACCTAAGATGTGATTGGCTCACCCGTCTGGCCACGGCTGGATTTTCCGGATCCAGTTTGCGAAGCTCTTCCAGCTGAGCCAGGGCTTCTTTCCATCGACCCGCGGCCAGAAAGTCGTCGGCAATACTCGCCAGTATTCGCGCACGCTGAACTCGCGGCCACTCGCCGCGAATTTCCAGCGACTTGTGCAGATGAATGGCCTTCTTGATCTGTCCTTTAGCTCGATACATGTCGCCCAAACGAAGAAGGGCGTCAAGCCCCCCCTGTCCCTCCTGAACGGCCTTGGATAGTTCCGATAAGGCAAGCTCATCGTCGCCGTCGGCCAATGCCTCCAAAGCGGAAAGGTGATGATTCATATGGCTAGCCGTTTTCTTGGCCGGTTGCCGGTACCACCACAATAGAACCAGGCCACTGGCTATCAGGAAGGCCGCAACAATCATTATGGTGAGCAATGACTGACTCACAGCTTATCCTCCGCCTTGCCGGAATCACTGACTATGGGTTCGTCGTGAAAACTTTCGTCCAAGGAAAGATTGCGCAGATCTTGGATTTCACGATCCATCTTACCTTGGGCGCGCTTGAGTTTGCGAATATCGTTGCGAAGCGAAATCTCGCGCGCGATGGAAAAAAAGTACATGAAGAGCGCGCCGAGCAGGAAGAGCACCACCATCACAACGGGAAGCGGTGCCTCGATAAAGGTGTAAAATCCAAGTTCAACCGTCGCGGTCTCCGCTGCATTGAGGATGCCGAGGAGAAGCACCACCGCCACGAACAGGAACATCAAGAAACGTTTCACCATCGACATAAGACCTCCTCGTCAGGAGAGGGGAATCCCCATTAGGGTTTCTCCTCGAATTTCAACAATGCGCACGCGTATGCGACTACCGATCCGCATCTGCGGAGATCGATCTACGACCACGCGAAATTGGTCGCGGGTACGTCCGCGTAGCTGATTCTTGGTTTTTTTGCTTGTCTCATCAAGCAATATCTCCATTTCCGAACCCATCCGCTCCTGAAGATAGTTCTGGGTGTTGTCAGATTGAACTTCCATCAAGCGGGATAAGCGCTCTTCCTTGACCTCGGTGGGCACATCGTCCTCATTTCTGGCCGAAAGCGTGCCTTCTCGGGGCGAATACTTGAACATGTAGGCCGATACGAATCGCTGCCTTTTCACGAGATCCAGAGTGGCCTGGAAATCTTCTTCAGTTTCTCCTGGAAATCCTACAATGATATCCGTTGAGAAGATCAGGCCAGGCATTTCACGACGTCCGAGATCCAAAATCTTCTCGTATTCGGCCAGGGTGTAGCGCCGATTCATGATCTTCAGAATTCGGTCGCTGCCGGACTGTACGGGCAGGTGGATGCGACGTTCCACTTTTGGAAGTTTTTCCATGGCGGCGAAGAGTTCCGCAGTTAGATCTGTGGGATAGCTGGTCATGAATCTGAGTGATTCGATGCCCCTCACCTGGCTGACCTGTTCAAGTAACCCTGCGAAATCCACATCCTCGTGTTTGTAGCTGCTGATAGTTTGTCCCAAAAGAGTAACTTCGAAGCCGTCCTGATCTGCGATGGTCTCCACTTCGCGAAGAATCACGTCCACGGGTTTGCTGCGCTCTCGCCCACGCGTGAAGGGGACGATGCAGTAGGTGCAAAACTTGTCGCAACCGTGCATCACGGCCACGTAGTGAGATCCACCCGGCGGCATCGACTTGGGTTGAGCTTCGTAGGTGACCACATGATCGAAATCAGTGAAGTAAAGATCTGCTTCCTTCCCGTGAGCACGAGCAATGATTTCAGGAAGTTTCATGTACTGATCGGTACCTACCACGAAATCCAAGGGGCTCTTTTTACCTTCTAGAAGGGTGCCACCCAACCTCTGTGCCATGCAACCGAGGAGTCCAATCAGTGGTCCTTCCTCTCGGTCATAGCGAAGCCCGGCCAATTGATTCACTCGACCCCGAACCCTCTGCTCGGCTTTGTCCCTGACCGAACATGTGTTGATGAGAATCACATCGGAATCTTCGGGACGGTCGACTTTGACCATACCTCGCTCTTCCAAAACGCCGTCCACCACTTGGGAGTCATAGAAATTCATCTGGCAGCCATAGGTCTCTACGTAAAACTTCTTCATGTAAATGCTCGCTTGGTTTGGGGATGGTGGCATAGAATGCCGTCCTCCAATCCACTGATTTCCAGCGGAATTAAATCTCCGATCGCGCCGAGTTTTTCCGGCAGCAGCACTTGCTGATAATTCTCCGTGGTCCCGCGTAGCCAATCTTTTGAATGATGCGTTTCCACGAGAACACTAAGACGCCGACCCAATTGCTCCCTTCGATAGACCTGTTGCTTCACCTCGAAAAGAGCTCGAAGCTCCGCGACCCTGGCTTTCTTGAGTTCGGGCTGAATGTCGTCACCTAAAGCCTCCGCGGGAGTTCCGGGTCTGAGGGAAAATGGAAATACATGTCCGTAGGCCAAGGGCAATTCTTCGATGAGAGCCATGGTATTCGCATAGGCTGTTTCATCCTCGCCGGAGAATCCGGCAATGACGTCGGTTCCCAGACAGGGCTTATCCAAACGTGTCCAGAGCTCCTGTACGAGTTCCTTGAAATGACCGGATCGATAGGGGCGCTTCATGGCTTTCAAAATTCCGTCGTCGCCGCTTTGCAGGGAAATGTGAAAGTGCGGGCAAAGGCGATCCTTGGCTTCGACGAATAGATCGATGAGCGCCGGCCGCATGTGACGCGGCAACATGGAACCGAGGCGATAACGAACAACCTGGGTTTCATCCAAGAGTAGTTTTAGCAGATCTTCCAACTTGGAAGCTTGACCCTCGGGATCGCGATAAAAACCCAGTTGGATACCCGATAGGACCAATTCATGATGCCCCGCTTGCTCAAGGATCTTGGCCTGTTTCACCGTTTCGTTCGCAGAACGACTGCGACTGTCTCCCCTTGCGCTGGGAACGATGCAGAAGCTGCATCTTAAATTACAACCGTCTTGGATCTTGAGAATAGGCCGGGCGCGCCAGTCCAGCCGGGTGATGCCTCGATCCTCAACTCGGTTGTCGAGAGGGTGGATCTCGATTGGCTCTGAGTCCGATTCGATCATCTCCGGCAAACGATCCTTGAGAGGATTGCCCAGGATTTCATCGACTTCAGCAAGGTCAAGAGTTCCTTCGGGATCCACCTCGGCCTTGCAACCTGTAACCATGATATGCGCATCGGGGCTTCCTCGCCGCGCCTGTCTCACCAGTTTCCGCAAGTCTCGATCACTGCCTGAAGTTACCGTGCAAGAATTGATAATCACCAGGTCCGCAGCTTCACCGAACTTGAGCTGATGCCAGCCACGCTCAAGCAATCCTTCCAGGATGACCTGGCTGTCGTAGCGGTTGACCTTGCAACCTTGGGTGGCGATGGCCACCGTGCCCGGTTTATCAAATGCCACAGTCTTCTCCGTTAAAAAACGAGGGGAGGCCCGACTTCCGGCCTCCCCTCACAGAATCAAGCTCTTGCAGCATTAAGCCTGCTCGGGCTTTTCCTTGTCCTCCTCGTCGGAATCTGCGAGTTCAAGGGGAGCCTCCTCAGCTTCGGGGGCCGCCGCTTCTTCGGCTTCAGGGGCTTCCGCAGTTTCGGCGACGGGCTCAGGGGCCTCGTCAGCCACAACCGGAGAAGCATCATCCACTTCAGCGTCAAACTCGGGTTCTTCCGTTGCTCCGGGGAAACGTGTTTCGCCGTACTTGTCCATGTACTCGGCGAGAGCCTCGGAACCTTCCTCACGGAGGCGATCGGTCACCGACAAAACAATGCGGCGACCGTCGTGATCTACTTTGATGACCTTGACCGGCAGCATGCCGCCTTCGGCAAAGTGCTCGACAGGCTTCTTGATGCTGCGGTCGCCCAGATGTCC
>JACNKJ010000387.1 GCA_014382085.1 bacterium | reverse complement strand
GCGAGGACGCCGCCCCGAACCCCAGCAGGGCCGCTGCGGCAGCCAGGGGGCGGCAGGGTCGGCCCACGCCGCCGGCCAAGGAACCGTCAAGGGCTTCGCGCCGAGGGAAGGCTTCCTAGCTAGGACTGAAGAACCGGAGGGTCTGGCTACCATGAGCATTGGGAGTTTCTGCCTGGTCCTTCACGGGCACCTGCCCTACGTCCTGCGCCATGGAACCTGGCCGCACGGCGAGGACTGGCTTTATGAGGCGGCGGCGGAGACCTATCTCCCCCTTCTTTCGATCTTCGGCGAGTGCGAACTCCTAAAGGGCAATCCCCGTGTCACGCTTGGACTGACGCCTGTCCTTCTTGAGCAGCTCTCCCATGAGGATTTCAAGTCGGGATTCCGGCGCTACCTTTCCGATCGCGGCGCGCGGGCCAGATCCGACCAGGCCGAATTCGAAAACCGGAATGAATCCCACCTGGCCTATCTGGCCGGGCGTTGGATCACATACTACGAGTCTTTGGCCGAACAATTCTCCCGGATCGACAGCGACATTCCGTCCGCCTTCGGCCGTTTGGCGGACCGCGGCTTGCTCGAGATTCTCAGCTCCAGCGCAACGCACGCATTCCTGCCTCTCCTTCAGGAAGATTCCTCGATCTACGCTCAAATGCGTGCCGGGGCGGCAACGTCTGAGCGAATCCTCGGATTCAAGCCGACAGGCGTTTGGCTTCCGGAGTGCGCCTACCGGCCACCCGGTCCATGGCGGCCGGCCCAGTCCGCAAAATGGCGGCAGGACCGCCCTGGCATTGAGCACTTCATCGCCGATGCGGGGGCGAACCATTTCTTTGTAGAGGACCGGCTCATCGAGCAGTCTCGCAGCGAATGGGTGGACAACGGAGGATGGAAGAAGGTCGACTGGGATGAAGCGCCCAAGTATCCGGACAGGGGCTGGCGATCGGTGCAGGAGCCCATTCGTGTCGCAAGCGAGGGCACGAGGCCCGGTGAAGTGACAGCGATGGCGCGAGACACTTCGATTTGCGAAAGAGTGTGGTCGGGGGATATCGGCTATCCCGCCGACGGAGCCTACCTTGAGTTCCACAAGAAACACGGTGAACGCAGTGGACTCCGCTACTGGAAGATCACCGGCCACAAGCTCGACTTAGGTTCCAAGGACCCATACTACCCCGACGATGTTGCGGGAAAGATCCATGAGCACGCCAGGCACTTCTGCGACCAGGTCCGGCAGCGATTGAAGGTCTATCGCGATCGCACGGGACGACACGGCGTGGTGCTGGCTTCATTCGACGCGGAGTTGTTCGGGCACTGGTGGTTCGAAGGACCTCGGTTCCTGCGCGACGTGATCCTCACGCTCAACGCCGATCCCGATGTGGAAATGAGCACCACGAGCGACTTCCTGGACCGCCACCCTGCCGACAAGGCCGCGGCTCTGCCGGCGGGCTCCTGGGGAGACGGCGGCGACTACAGGGTCTGGGACAACGAGCGCGTCGCTTGGATGTGGGATATCGAATACCGCGCCGAGGCGGAATTTGGCAGGCTGACCTATGAGCTTCCTTGGCGCAAGCGCCCTGATCTGCGCAAAGTCATTGAAGACGCGGGGCGGGAACTGCTCCTGTTGCAGGCAAGCGATTGGCCTTTCGTGATCACTCGGAGTCAGGCGGTGGACTATGGCACGAAACGATTCATGCAGCATGCCACCCGATTCGAGCGTCTTGCGGAAATCGCGGAGAAACTCGCGGCGAATTCTGACTACATGCGCCGGCTTTCCGATGTGGAAAGAATTGAGTATCAGGATGCGGAAATCCACGACGTTGTCTTCTCTAAAATCGACTTGAACTGGTGGAACACCAAATAGACACGCTTTTCCTTTCCAATGCGAGGTGTACGATTTGAAATTGCGGGATAGATTGAACGAACTGGCAGGGAACCTGTCATGGACCTGGCATTCCGAAGCCTTCGAGATTTTTCAGCAACTGGACCCGGAGCTATGGCTAAAACTCAACCGCAATCCGGTCGCATTTCTCGAGGAACTCTCTGACGAAGCCCTCAACGATCGCGTGGCCACCAAAGCGCTCGGATCCAGGATCACCCGAGCCTACTTCGCCCACCACGAATACCTTCGATCGACGAACACATGGGGAAAACAGCACGTCCGTTCATTGAAAGCCCGACCCGTCGCCTATTTTTCCGCAGAGTTCGGCTTGCATGAATCCCTGCCGATCTATTCGGGCGGCCTCGGCCTGCTATCGGGGGATCACCTGAAGGCATCCTCAGATCTCGACGTCCCCCTGATCGGAGTCGGACTCCTTTACACCAAGGGCTACTTCAGCCAGTCACTCGACGCCAAGGGATGGCAGCAGGAGCACTACTACGATACGGATCCCGATCAGCTTCCCCTACAGGTGGCGACGGACAAGAACGGCGATCCCCTCAGACTCGTAATCAAAACGTCCCATGATGACACCATTCACGTGCGCGCCTGGCTGGCGAACGTGGGGCGTTGCCGGCTTCTTCTTCTTGATTGCAATGTCGAGGAAAACAACGAGCAGAATAGAGCCCTCACGGCGAAGCTATACGGGGGGGATAGCAGAATCCGCATACGACAGGAGTTGATCCTTGGGGTGGGCGGCATGCGCGCCCTCAATGCGATGGGCATTGTTCCCGGTGTCATCCACCTCAACGAGGGTCACAGCGCTTTCGCCTTGCTCGAGCTCTCCCGCCTGATCATGGAACGCGACGGGAAATCCTTCGCCGATGTCCGGGATCTCGTGTCATCAATGAGCGTGTTCACCTCCCACACCCCCGTAGCCGCGGGACACGACCGATTCGAGCCAGCGCTCGTGGAAGAGACCCTCAGCTCATTTCGGGAAATGCTCGGCCTCTCGAAGAGATATTTCCTGGCGCTCGGCACAAGCAATCCC
>JACNKJ010000317.1 GCA_014382085.1 bacterium | reverse complement strand
GCGGGTGAGCGCGAGGCGGGACGTCATCAACTGAACTGGGACGGGCATGACCAGTGTGGAATGCGACTGCCAGCCGGAGTGTACTTCATCAAATTGAATGACGGCACTCGCAGCCGGGCGACCAAGGTGATTCTCATCGACTAGAGGATGTATCAGCCTCCTAGACCTGTCACCTTTTTGGGCTCTCTGTGACGACCGTAGAAAAGATCGTCCATCCAGAGAAATGCGCGATTGAATATCGGCGTGGCTGCAATGGTTCGTCTTACAATGCGGTGTAGCGCTGTGTCGTGTTTGGTGAAGGGACAAACGCGCATGCAGATCCCGCAATCGGTACCCTGGGTGCGCCAATAATGATAGCAACGCTCAGGGCTAAGCGGCCATTTTTCGGCACCGCGAAGTAGACTCGGTTCTCCATCAGGAATAGCTCCCGCCGGACAAAGCTTTGCGCACTTCTTGCAGGTTTTGCAGAACTCGGCAATTCCCCAGCTTCCCGGCTGATCCACCACGAGGGGCGCATCCACGGTTACCACGCCCAAACGCACACCCGAGCCCAGACGCGGATGAATAAGGATGCCGTGGCGACCCAACTCGCCCAATCCCGCATCCACTGCGAGAGGTGGACAGACCACAAGGTAGTTGGAATCCACGTGAGCGCGTGCGGAATGCCCAAGACGCCGTAGGGAATCGGCCAGAGCGAAACAAGCGGCAGCCGCCTGTTGGTAGACGCGCGCCACTTCGGCGGTACTGATCATTTCAGGACCCGAGGCCACATACGCATGGCGCATGGCGAAAACCAGTACGATGGCGTGACTGTGTTTCAGATCCGGCACATGCCCATGTTTTTCCTTGGGCCGACCACGATGCGAGTACACGTGAGCGGGATCCAGAGGCGCCACGCCCACATCATCCGCACCAAGAAACATTGCCGCATTTTTCGCGAAGAGAGTGAGCCCCGCGGGGGAGGAATCTTCTAGTACGTGAGCGGCGCCGGGGCCCCCTGCCCCGTGAGCCAGTCCCTCGGGAAGTCCGACGGCGGAAGCGAACTCGCTTCCTTCTACCGCATCGGCGATAAGATCCGAGGCCGCGAATTGCGACTGGATGAGCAAGGCGGCTTCCACTTCGTATCGTTGCCCACCGGGAGAAGCCAGATGTGGCAGCTTTCGACTGCGAAGATCGGCGGAAAAATGTTCGGGATGACGCGCGTAGTGTTCATCGTGCCTGGCCGTGCCTGGCTTTAGACGGGCCCTTGTAAATACGGAATCCCTCTCATCGAAAGACTCCAAAGGGCCGGGCTTGGAAAGACTTTTTCGCATGAATCAACTCCTGGATGGACCATAACCATAGCAGTCACATGATCTTCATGCAAAGTCATGTAGTACTTACTTGAATATTCGGCGCAAGACTTGCCGATTCTTGAAACGAGGTTAGACTGGCTTCGCGGGATGTGTGGGCGTGTGGTTTGCCTATCCGCATTGAGCGAATCCGTCATGCGGCTTCACTATCAACCACGACTCCGTAGGACGGACTCAAAACCGTTCCCCTTCAGCGGAGGTTCTCAATGAAGTTTCTAATCGCTGGCATTGCAATTTGTCTGGCCGTGGGTGCTTGGGCCGTGCCCGGTCAGCTAGTTTACGAAGAACCCTGTTACAATTTCGAAATCTTCTCTGACTATCCCTATTACCACTTCGGTCAGGGCTTGGGAGTTCCCTTCGACCAGGAAGCGGACAACTGGTATTGGATTAGCATTCAGGGGGTTTTTGCAGAAGAAGCTACCTGGTATTGGGAAATGTGCGTAGCCGAAGATTATTGGAACAGCGAAGGCCACATCATTGCCCCCGACTTCGGCTTCCCCGACTGGACACCTATTTCCGATGCGTCAGGCAGCTACATGGAGCTATCATTTGTTCTCTATGGCGCGACAGGTGCCGAGAAATGGCGTCAGGATCCTTCTCCGGACAATGGAATTTTGTCGACCCTGACTCCGACATCCTATGCGGAGAGCGCCGACGACTTCTGGTGCTTCGACGGAGAGCCCATCGTTGAAATCGAATGGTGGGGTTGGCCGGGACCCGTTCCCGACTACTTCATGATTCGTTTCTATCTCGACGACAGCACGACTGCAACCGAAGTCAGCACATGGTCAGAGCTGAAGCAGCTCTATTAAGGCGATCCGCTACGCGACGTCCCCAGCCCTTTGGCCGGGGGCGTTTTTTAGGCTATCACTTCTGTTAGAGGGAAGAAAGGACTCCAGGCGAACCAATAGGCACCACGAAAGATGCCGGCGCGATCGATCAGAAGGGCCAGTGTGAAGCGAAGTATAAACCTCATTTGCCCGTGAGTGTGAAACTGCTATCCCAGTCGTCCTCAGGCGGATGGTCCCGGAAATGACGGGAGCGATCGAGGTAGGCTTGAGAAGGGCCATCTTCAGGATCAATATCCAGCGCCGCGGCGAATCGCACTCCCGCTTCGCGCCATCGCCTTGCCCGATAGGCTTCAATTCCCTCGGCGAATGCCTCGAACAGACGATCGCGATCGGAATCCTTGCCGTCTTCACTGAGGCCTGCGAGTTCATAAACCGTGACCGCACGTCGTTTACCTTTCACACGCAGTAGATCCAATTCCCTGACGATAATGTTCTCTTTGGCTTGCTCGTAAGTCGCCTGCGAAATCATGATGGAAGAGCCGAAAGCCTTGTTGGCTCCCTCAAGCCGGGAAGCCAGGTTCACCGCATCACCCAGAACCGTGTAGTCATGGACGGTTCGACTACCCATATTGCCAAGCACCACTCGTCCGGTGCTGACGCCGATGCGGGCATAGAGAGGTTCGCGACCTTCGCCCTTCCACTTTTCGCGAAGTTCGGCCAGACGCCTCTGCATGGCCATGGCTGCCCGGCAGGCCTTGTTCGCGTGCTCGGGATCATGCAAAGGCG
>JACNKJ010000237.1 GCA_014382085.1 bacterium | reverse complement strand
GGTCTCGAAGTTGAGAGAGAAGTCTGTGAGCAAGAACAGGGAGGACATGCCGACGAATCGGAGACTTCCTGCATGCTCGCCATTCGCCCTGATCTAGTGGATATGAGTGAGGCTCCAACTGATTTCAATAAGACCTTGGTCGGGACCCAAGTGGATGGAGTTCTTAAGGTGGCAGTGGCAGGGAAAATGTCAACGCCCTCGGGCACTCATGGCGACGCAAGCCTGGCCGATGCCGAGAAGGGCCGACGCATTCTCGATGCCATGGAAACCGATCTACTGACTTTCCTGGAATCCTTCCCCTACGCAGAATTGCCAACTTCCTCCTAAGGAACTCCATGCTCCCACGCGTTTTCCGCATCACACTTCTCGTTATTCTCATGGGTACGGGGCACAGCATGACCGGACATCCCGATCTTGAAACGAATTGCAGAAGGAGCCAATGAATGAAGTCCCTTCTTATCGCCCTCGCCGGACTCTTAGCGCTGGCAGCCCCAATTGTCGCGCAGATCGATTGGCATGATCCCGCATTCTCCAGCCCACAGGGATTGAAAGCCTCAGAAAGACACCTGGACCTGTCTTCCGGTGACTTTCATCGGCAGTGGGGGGGGCTTGACCTCGATAGCATTGATTCTCTCACACCTCTTTCCGCTGAAAGCATTGAGGAAGCGCTTAAGAAGCTCGCGGAGTCTGACCGAGTGGAGTTGCTAACCTTTGGCTATTCTTATGAAGGACATCCACTCACTGCTGCCTTGATCTCTTCGCCCCATCGCATGGAAGATCTGGAAGCCCTTCGCCATAGCGTTCGCGTGGAAGCCTTCGCCGAGGAGCGTCCCCTTGTCATTTGGATCGGTGCCGCAATTCACGGGAATGAAAGTTCGGGTGCCGAGGGAGCTTTGGCCCTCATCGAGCACTTCGCTGATTCCGACTACCAAGATGTGGCCCAGGTTCTCGACCATTGCGTACTCGTCATCAATCCGCTTCAAAACCCGGATGGACGCGGCCGCTTTTTGTCCGATCTGAATCGATGGAATGGGCTGAATAGTAGTCTTGATCGACAAAGCCTAGCCTACCGGGCTGGTTGGCCATCGGGTCGCGGAAATCACTACTTTATGGATCTCAACCGCGACTGGGCAAACCTCAGCCAGGCCGAAAGCTGGGGAAAGACGAAGCTCTTCTTGGAGTATCCTCCTCAGGTTACTTTCGATCTGCATGAGATGGGCGGGCAGGAAGGCTACCTGTTCTCTCCCCCCCGGGCGCCATTTCATCCAAATGTCCCTGCCTCGACGAAACACTGGTGGAATGTCATCTCCTCTCGCATGGCCAAGGCCTTTGGCGAGGAAGGATGGTCCTGCACCACGCAGGACTGGCACGAAGAATTCAATCCCAATCGCGGCGCAGCCTGGCCACTTCACATGGGAGCGATTTCTTTTCTAGGTGAGCAGTTCAATACCCAGGGTTCCGAGATGATGCTTCCTCATGGAGAAACCATCGACTATCTGGAAGCCGTGAAGCATCAGTATCTTGCCGCTTTGAGTCTCATTGAAGCTTCCGCGACTCATCGCGAGGGTATTCTTGAAGACTATGCCCAAAGTCGCGGACAGGCATTTGAGAAAAGTAAGAAGTTTCCTGCAGCCTACTTAATTTCCATTGATGAAAACGCCGAACAGGGTCTTCGTTTAGCAAGAAATCTGTCGTGGATGGGACTTGAACTTGAAGTTGCCCAAGAAGAATTTCGTCTGGATAAGGCCCGAGATTATTACAGAGAAGATCGTGGGAAACGCGCATTTCCCGCGGGAACTCTTCTGCTGAATTTAGCGCAGATTCAGGGTCCATTGGCTCGCGCGCAAATAGATTTCGACACGAAGATGAGCGAGGCTTTCCTTTCGGCCGAACGTGCAAGCATTGAGGATAACGAGGAATCCCTCGTTTACGAGACCACGGCTTGGTCCTTGGCCCAGTCCCATGGTGCAAGTGTCTATGAATTGGCCGCAGTGCCGGGGGTATCCACTATTGAGTTCAAGCCTGATACTCAGGTGTTAGGATCCGTCATCAACCCTAGGGCCAGCTTTGCATTCATCCTCGATGCGAATTCTCATGGGTTCACAAAAGCTCTGGCAATGCTGCATGAAAACGACATCTCCTGCTGGGCTGCGGGAGCGCCTTTCAAGGCCAATGGCGTGAATTTCGACGCGGGCAGCGTGGTCGTCAAACGCCAGGATTCAAAAATTCCCCTGAATGAACTTCTCAGCTCCATCGCCGAAGCCAGTTCTTGTAGTTTCCATGGGCTTAACCATGCCCTCAGCGATGAGGGTCCGGATCTTGGCGCCTCATCCTTCCAGCGTCTCTTCCGCCCAAGGGTGGCTCTGCTTGGAGGATCGCCTTTCTATCAAACAAGCTTCGGTGCACTTTGGCATCTCTTCGATCAGGAAGTTGGCTACCCCATTTCCTTGATCAAGCTCTCCCAGTTGGAGAGCATCGAGCTAGGCCCTTACAACGTACTCATCCTAAGCGACGCAGGATCCGGACGTGGTGAAGGTCTGGCAATGCAGATGGGCGAGATAGCATTCGCAAATCTCATGGCTTGGGTTGACGCGGGAGGCACTCTAATCACATTGGGTGAGAGCAATTGGCTTTTGTTTTCGGGCGATGAACCTGTGTCGAACCTTCGCGCAAGGCGACTCATTCTCGAAGAACTCGATGCCTATAAGCAAGAAGGTCGTCCCGCCGCCGCCATGAATCCAACTGTGATGGAAGAAGAAGATGCATGGCTGAGGCGATTCAGTCCCCAGGGAGCAATACTCAGAGCCGATTTAAAGAGCGATCATTGGATCTCCGGCGGTATCGGTGACAAAGTCCCGGTGATGGTCCGCAGTGATCTCGCGCTATTCGGCAAATCACCCGGTCAGGTACTGGGACGTTTCGCGGCAAGTGATCAGCTTCGACT
>JACNKJ010000127.1 GCA_014382085.1 bacterium | reverse complement strand
CGCAGTGAGGCCCTCGGCCGCGGCGGGGGCGACGACGTGAAGTTCGGGTCGCAGCGGCGGCGCATGCCGGGCGATGGCGAGTCCGACCCCGGGGGAGGGCGTGGTGATTAGCAGAACGCAGGCTCGGTAAAGGCCCGCCGCTTCCAGGACAAGGGGATGGGAAGCGTCGCCGTAGATCACGGCAAGGCCGGCGGCTTGACAGGCTTCTAGACGGTGCTGATCCAGTTCTATCGCTACGAATGGAAGTTCCAAGCGTCGCAGAATCTCGGCCACAGCCCTTCCCATGTGACCTGCACCCGCCACGATCACGTGATCGTGCAGCTCTTCTCGAGCGATATTGATCGTTAGCACGAGTTCTTGCTGGCGGCGTTTCTTGACGAAGCTGTAGATAGGTGCCGTGGCTCGGGACACGAATGGCGTCAGAAACATTGTGACGAGTGCGACGGCCATGATCGTCGAGTAGAGATCGCTGCTGATGCTGCCCGTGGACACTCCGACGCGACCGATGACGAATGAAAATTCACCAGCCTGGAACATGGTTAGGCCCAAGGCCAGCGGCAGCACGTTGCGATAGCCGAAAGCTCGGCCCAGGCTGGCAAACACGAGGCCCTTTACCAGAGAGACCGCCAGGGCCAGGCCTAGGACCATCGGCAAGTTCTCCCGCAGAAAGCCCGGATCGAGCAGCATGCCCACTGATGCAAAGAATAGCAGGCCGAAGATATCGCGCAGCGGGATGATGTCGCTCAAGGCCTGATGCGCATGGTCCGATTCGCTCAGCACCATGCCGGCCACGAAGGCGCCAAATGCGAAGCTGAGGCCCACCTTGTAGGTGGCGTAGCCGATGCCGAGACCCAGCCCCGCGACCGTAAGTAGAAAGAGTTCGCGCGAGTTCCAGCGGCTAACGCGGCGCATCAGCCAAGGAAACACACGTGCGCCGACCAGGATCATCAGCACCAGGAAGATTGCCGAACGCAAGAGGGCCCAGCCAAGATCCGGCAAACCGGAGCGGAGGTCGGTTAATCTAGGCAGGATGATCAGGAGTGGCACTACCGCCAGGTCCTGTACCAGCAGCATGCCGATCATCACACGGCTTGAGAGAGTGCCCAGACGGCCCTGGCTTTGAAGGGTCTTTAGAATGACCATTGTACTGGATAGGGATACACAAGCGCCGAACCAGACGGCATCGGTCCAGGGCCAACCCAGCACTAAGCCCATCCCGGTGGCTGTGCCTATCGTCAGAAGAATTTGGAGGGACGTGCCCAGAAGGGCCACGTTTCGCACCGGCCGCAATTCCTTCAAAGAAAATTCGATGCCCAGGGCGAAAAGAAGCAGGGCCACACCGATTTCTGCAAGTAGCTCGATGTCATGGGGATCGGAGATGAGAGCGCCGCCGGTTACAGGTCCGAGAACGATGCCGGCGACAATGTATCCTAAGATCAGAGGCTGCTTCAGGCGCTGGGCTAGGACGCCGCCCAGAAATCCCGCGGTAACGATGATTGCGATGTCTGCGGCAATTCCCATAGTGCGCTCGATCCTAAGTCAGTTCGTCAGGCAAATCACTTCGCCTATTCAGGGCGAAGCGAAGCACGGCATAGCCGGCCAATCCGGAAACCAGCGAGCCGATTAGAATGCCGAGCCGCTCCAGCCCTAGATAGTCCGCCCCACTCTGTTCGAATGCCAGAGAGGCTATGAAGAGGGCCATGGTAAAGCCGATTCCACACAACAGTGCCACACCGTAGAGTTGTCCCCATCCGATGCCATCGGGTCTCGATGCTATTCCCAAGCGTACGGCGATCCAGGATAGTCCCAAGATTCCGATCTGCTTGCCCAAGAACAACCCCGACACGATACCAAGTGGGACGGGTTGAAGTGTATCGGCGAGGGAGAGGTCTCCGATCGAGACGCCCGCGTTGGCAAAGGCGAAGAGGGGCAAAACGCCGAAGGCGACCCAGGGGTGTAAGGCGTGTTCGAGATGAAGCAGAAGTGAGTCGCTCAGGGGGGGAGAAGACCCATTCTTCGGCATTCGAAGCGGAATGAACATCGCCAAGACGACCCCTGCCAGCGTGGCGTGCACGCCGGATTTCAATACCGCCACCCACAGCGGAATGCCGAGGAGGATATAGGCGGCGGGTCTCGTCACGCCGAAACGATTGAGGAGGGCCAGGCAGACGATGAGCCCCGCTGCTATGAGGAGGGATAGAATCGACAGCTTGGCTGTGTAGAACAGGGCGATCACGATAATGGCCCCAAGGTCGTCGAAGATGGCGACGCTCAGCAGGAATGCCTTCAGGGCCGTCGGAACACGCTTGCCGAGCAAAGACAGCACTCCAAGCGCAAAGGCAATGTCCGTCGCTGTTGGGATTGCCCATCCTTCCATGGACGTGGGATCATTCCGATTGAGTATCAGGAAGCAGGCCGCAGGCACCATCATTCCACCCATGGCGGCAAAGGCCGGCAGGCTAGCCTGCCGCAGACTCGATAGGTGCCCTTCCACCACTTCGCGCTTGAGTTCCATGCCGACCAGGAAGAAAAACACTGCCATGAGCCCGTCGTTGATCCATAGCAAAAGGGGTTTGGCGATTCCGAAAGCGCCGAGCTTGACCTCAAAGGGGAGATTTAGTAATGCGTTGTAGTATCCGGAAAGAGGAGAGTTGGCGACGAGCATCGCCAAGACGGCGGCCGTCATCAGCAGCAGTCCGCCGGCAGCTTCCAGACGGAGAAAAACTTGCAGCGATTTCAGCAAAGGGATCAACTCCAGATTGAAACCTGCAGGTGAAAGACGGAATCACACTTTCCTACGTTCCTCCACCATGGTGGATATTTGAGGATAGTGCAAGGCGCACATGTCCTCGACCCTTCTTCCGATCCTGGGGCCGCGATTGCTATTGAATCTTGTTCTCGACCGAGTCTTGGTATAGCGTAGTGATCATGCGATGATGCTTGTATTTA
>JACNKJ010000253.1 GCA_014382085.1 bacterium | reverse complement strand
GCCCACAAGGGGTCTGCCTTCGTGGAGATTTGGCAGAACTGCGTGATCTTCAATGACGGCGCATTCTCGCCTTGGACCGAGCGCGCGGTGCGCGACGACAAGGTCGTCGATTTGCGTAACGGCGAGCCCATGGTCTACGGTAAAAACGGCGAAAAAGGTGTGGCCTACGACTGTGGTGAGCCCAAGAGTGTGTTGGCGGGGGAGGCCTCTCTTTGGAAGGCCGACACAGCTACGCCGGGTCCGGCCATGGTCGTAGCGGAGATGGATCAGTATCCCGATATGCCCCGCGCCATCGGCATCTTCCGCGAGGTGGATAAGCCGGTCTACGATGCGGGCATCCATCATCAGATCGACGAGGCCAAGGCCAAGCGGCCCAACAGCGATCTGAAAGATCTGATCTACACGAAGGATGCCTGGGAAGTGAAGTAGCCGAAGTAGCAACTGCAGAGCCGAAGAAAAAGAAAGAGCTCAAGACGTATGTCTTGAGCTCTTATCTTTAGGTCTTGTTGCTGAGGCTAGATTTCTTCGGCGTCCTCCATGCTCATGCCGAGCTTGATCTTGATATCATCGATCACCGCGATGAGCGAAGGGATCAAGAAGAGCGTGAGCACGGTGGCGAAGGCCAAGCCCCAGATCATGCTTACAGCCATGGGCACCATGATTTTCGTCGCGCCGGTGCTGGCCACGGTGAGCGTGGATAGTCCTGTGATGGTGGTCACTGTCGTGAGCAAGATGGGCCGCAGACGAACAACACCCGAACGTACAATTGAGGTCCAGCGTCCCCGACCGCTCCGCCGCGACTTGTTGATGAAGTCCACCATGAGCAGCGAGTTATTCACCACAAGCCCCATGAGAGCGATAATTCCCACCATGGCCGGAATGGTCAGTTCGTAGCCCATCACCAAGAGGCCGATCACCACCCCGATGAAACTGAGGGGTACGGTGAAGATAACCGCCAGGGGCTGGCTCAAGGAATTAAACTGTCCTGCCAGGATCATGAAGATGATCAGGAAGGCGATTGGGATCATCAAGAAAAGGCTCTTGAAGCTTTCGGCGGTGCGTTCGAATTCGCCGCCGAAGAAGAGTCGGTAGCCAGGATGGTCTGTCGAAAAGGTTGCGAAGCGTTCCATGATGGTCTGGTTCACGACTGTGCTGTTTTGACCTTCGCTCAGCTCCGCGGTAATGGTGATGGCTCGCTCGCGCTCGCTGTGACGAATGACACGCAGGTTGGTCTTGTGTTCAAAATCAACAAGATTGCTAAGGGGCACCAGCCCGCCCGACATACTGCTCACCTTGAGTTGCCCTAAAGTATCTAAGCGATCTCGTTGTGACTCCTTCAGTCTCACGATTACCGGGCGCTCGCGACCATCTGCTTCCGTGAATTGCGTGGCCTCGAAACCGAGGAATGCTGCACCCACGGTCATGCCTATGTCGCGGCTACTAATTCCCATCTCGGAAGCGCGGTCGCGATTCACGTTAATGAGATACTCGCGCCCATCGCGGGTGAAGTCGTCGCGTATATCCACCACGCCGTGAATGGAGGCCAGCTCTGTCTTCAGCTTCTCGCCCAGCTCTTCCAATACTTCAAGGCGCGGGCCGAGAATGCGAATCTCCACGGGCTTGCCCGATGGGGGCCCACCCTGAGGTCGCGATAGATTCAGCTCGACGATACCCGGGACGCCGGCTATTTCCTTGCGCAGTTCGTCCATAATTTCCCGGTCGCTGCGTGTGCGATCCGCCGCCGAGACAAGGTCGATGTTCACCTCACCAAGATGGCTCCCCGGCAGGAACTGATAGTTCTTGATCTGATAGCCGCTGATAGCCACCACGGCCTTCACTTCATCTTCGGGGACGCTGTTCACAAGCCGTTCAACTTGCTGAGTAACCTTGTCGGTAATCTCAAGGCTCGTGCCGGGGGGAAGATCATACTGCACGATGATCTGATCGAAATCCTCATCGGGGAACATGCGTACGGGCAACATGCGCACAGCCGCAATACTTAGGATGGCCAGCAGAATGACCGACCCTACTGCGACGTAGCGATAACGAAGAGTCCGGCCTAGCTGCTTGCGGTAGCCTTTACGCAAAAGCAGGTAAACCGGATTTCGCTTTACCGGCTTGGTGCCCGAAAGGTCTTTATCCGTGAATTCACGTTGAACATGCTTGGCCTTCATGCCCAGTTTTTTGCGGAACCAAACATTGAACTGTGCTACTTCCGCGGTATGGGCGGGAAGCACGATGAGCGCTTCCACAAGACTTGCCAGCAAGGCGAAGATGACCGCTTTGGGAATAGCGCTGATAAATTTTCCCATCATGCCCGTCATAAACAGCAGCGGGGTGAAGCCCGCGATGGTGGTGGCCACGGCCGAAATTACCGGTGATAGCACTTCCTTGGTGCCCACGATGGCCGCTCGAGTGGGGGAGACGCCGCGCTCGATGTAGCGTTGAACGTTGTCCACCACTACGATGGCATCATCCACGACCAGACCTAAAGCCATGATCAAGGCGAAAAGAGTGAGCATGTTTACGCTCATGCCTGTCATGCTCATAAGGAAAAAGCCCACCAGGAAGGTGAAGGGAATTCCCACGAGCACCAGCAAGGAATTCACCCAGCCGATGAAGAAGAGCAGGAGCAGACCTACGATGATGGCCGTGAGCCATGCATTGTTGGTCATGATTCCCAGACGCTCTTCAATTAGTTCTGCGGAGTCGAGTCGCACTTCACTGACCACGGCCACAGGCAGCGACGCATTGTAGTGCGCCACGATCTCACGCACCTCGGCGGAAATATCGAGGGTGTTGCTGTCGTCGTCCTTGTAGACGATCAGATTTCCTGCGGGATTGCCGTCAAGGCGGCTGTACACGAAACGATCTTCCACTTCGCGTTTTATTTCGGCCAGGTCGCGCAGACGAAGTTTCGCACCGGCCGGCCCCGCCCGTAGCACGGTGCTGCCGATATCTTCCATGTCTCGGTACTTTCCGAGCACGCGAAGCTTGTAGGAATTGTCGCCCATCTCGGCCTGGCCGCCGGGCATGTCTAAGTTCTGTGCAGCAAGGGCGGCCATGATTTCACCCAAGGACACGCCGTAATGATCCATGAGATCGGCGTCGACCATTACGTGAACTTCCAAATCCAGGAAGCCGTTCATGTCGATCTTGCTAACGCCGTTGATGTCCTCAAGCTCGCGCTTGAGATCTTCTGCGACCTCGAAGAGAACGTTGTCGGCGACATCGCCACCCATGGAAACAAAACAGACCGGCTGAACCATGGATGAAGTTAGCTCGAAGAATATCGGATCTTCCGAATCCTCAGGCAGGTCGGGAATGGCGTTGATGGCCGTTTGCAAGTCGAGCATGAACTTGTCGTTGTCGATGCCTTGCTCAATGTAAATGCCCACCGTTCCGCTGGACTCTTCGCTATTGCTGATAAGCTCGTCCACGCCTTCAAGATCGGAGAGGGATTCCTCGAGCTTGTTGACGATCTCCTGCTCAACCTCGGCCGCGCTGGCGCCGGGCCAGGGAACCACCACGAAAGCCTGATCCAGATTGGCGTTGGGGAAGAAGTTCCGCGGCATGTCCATGTAGTGGTAAATCCCCACCACCGCCGCGATGATCACGAAAAAGTGCACCAGAAGTCGTCGCCTGACGACCAGGGATATGAGGTCCATGGCTTACTCCTGGTCCATGCCGGCATCGCCGACGTTCTCGACGGCGGTACCGTCATTAACGCTCCACTGACCTTGCACGATCAATTCCTCGCCGGCGCCGAGTCCCTCAAGAACTTCGACTCTGTCGCCTTCGCGCATGCCCAGGCGAATGTTCTTTCGCCGGGCCACACCCTCCTGCATCGTAAAGACAATGGGTTCGCCGTACTGTTCCACCACGGCTCCAGCGGGAATCACGATTGCGCCAGCGCGATCTTCAAGACGTATGCTGCTGCGCGCGCTCATGCCCGACAGCAATATTCCGTCGACGTTGGGTACGAGAATTTCCAGGGGGAAGCTGCGGGTCCTCATATCGCTGCGCACGCCGAGGCTGTGAACTTCGCCCTCAAAGCGCATATCCTGTAGAGCGGGTATGAAGATGTCCACCGGCATGCCCTTTTGAATGCGCACGGCATCGCGCTCGGAAATGCTGGCGCGAATAAGCACGCTGCTCAGATCCACCACGGCGGCCATGGGCATTCCCGGTGCCACCTGCTCGCCTACTTCGGGAATGAGCATGGCCACGCGACCCTTGAAAGGCGCACGAATTTCACAATCTTCCAGGGACTTACTTGCAAGATCGAGGGCGGCTCGGGCGGCCAACATACCGGATTCGGCCTGGAGAGCGCCGAGTTTAACGGCCTCGAATTCCACGTCGCTGATTCGGTCGTTTTCCTTGAGACTGCGCGACCGCTCAAGATTGCGTTGAGCCTGATAGTGAGCACCTTCCGCGGCAAGCAGCCCCGCCTTGGCTTGCTGGACACCGGCGGAGTAAAGACGTTTGTCGATTTCCACGAGCAAGTCGCCCTTCTCAACGATGTCGCCTATTTCATGGGGTACGCGAAGCACGGTCCCGCCCACTTGCGCGGCCATGTCCACCTCACGCCAGGCTTCCGTACTGCCGCCAGGAGACAAGGTCACCGTGAAACGACTGGGCCTGACCTGCTGGACCACCACGGGTACCGCGCGTGCAGATTCCACCTTCTGGGGCTCGTTTTCACCGTCGGCCTTCGCCTCATTTTCGGGAGCCTTTCCACATCCGACCACCAAGAGAAGCAGAAGGGCGGGAGTCAGAATACGTAGGAACTTCATTTCGTCTCCTCTGTCGTCAAAGGCTCGCCGACCAGGCTCTCCAGCGCGGCCAGGGCTCCGAAGTATTCGTAGCGCGAGGCAACGGCCTGGGCGCGGGCGGCGGTGAGCGCCACTTGCACGTCTACCAGATCGAATTCGGCCACCTGGCCGGCCTCATAACGGGATTCCATTTCCTTGAAAGTTTCGCGGGCCTGGCGTTCGGCGCTTTCGCGGAAGCTCAGGTTTTGTCGGCTACGCTCCACTTCTAGCCAGGAGGCCCAGGCGCCCATGCGAAGTTGCTCCAGCGCGTCGACGCTTGCATATTCGGCGCGGCGTTTGTCGGCGGCGGCCTGTTTGTAGGACGCGTAATTGCCCATGAGGTCAAAGACGGGCATGGTCACCAAGGCGGTCATGGACCAGGTGCCGTCGCCGTCCAACTCCATGGTGTCGTTGTCCTGCCAGCCCTTGCTCAATGAAAAGTGCATGGAGGGTGTGATGCCCGACAGGGCCAAGGTCTTTCCACCTGCTGCGGCATCTTTGCCCGCTTGGATGATCCGAGCCGTGGGGCTGTGGTTTAGGATGCCCTTGGCAAAAGACTCGGGATCGATTTCGGACAAACACAATGCATGTCCAAGACTCGCCTCGTTCACGCGCTCCAATGCCAGTGGTGCATCGAGGGCTCGTCCCAAAAGGCGATTCAGGTTCATCTCCGCCAGGCGCACACCGTTGCTCGCGGCAAGCTCACCGCTCTTGGCTTCGGCCAGCGTGGTCTCCCAACGTAAGACGTCCGAGCGGGGGAGCATGCCCAGCTCGGCCTTGTCGCGAGCCAGGGCCATGCGATTCTCCGCCGAGGCCACGCTCTCACGGGCGACCGTATTCATTTCGCGCGTGGCCAGCACGCCGAAGTAAGCCTGTCGCACGGCCAGAACTATCTCCGATCGACTGGCCGCATAACCCGCCTCACCCGCTCGAAGTCCGGCGCTGGCAAGTCCGCGCTGACCGAGAAGATTCAGATTGAGCGGGAATTGCTGGTTCACCGTGAGGCTGGTGCGATAGGTGTCGCGATACAGGAAGGGCTCGATTTCAACCCCGCTGATGCCCAAAGCTTCGAACATCTGTTCCATACCCGATACAGCTTGGTTCGCGCGATTGTAGGTGTCGTCATCCACCCGCGTAACCGAGCTGCTGAATGAGCCGGAAGGGAGAAAGGCCAACCAGCTTTTTCGCGAAGCCCACACGCTGCCGTCCAAAGCTGCGCGACTGGCATGCAGGGAAGGATTTTGTTCCAGGGCCAGGTCCACGGCTTCATCAAGACTGAGTATGTCAGGTGCCTTCAAAACACCCGGCGGCTCCAGCGGCAAGGCAAGTGCTGACATGGCGGCGCCGAGTAGTCCTAAGAATACGGCCCTTTGCAGAGAGGATTTCATCACCTGAACACTCCTTCCGGCCAGGGCTCCGTGCCTTCTATTTTGGCAAGGATGCGCGTAAGCCACTTGATTTCCATCTCAACCAGATCGGCGTAGTACTGAACGATGTCCATGGCGGTTTCGGGGAAACATTCCGCCTCGTCAAAATGCTTGTGGATGTCTTCAACTTCTTTGCGAGTAGCCGTAATGCGCTCCAGGCGTGTGGACAAGCTTTCGACTAAGGTCGGCTTGTCGGAAAGATGTGCGAAACCATATCCCATGAGCATGGGGAAAAAGGGATGCACCAGCTCGCTGATGCTCTGATGCAAAATGCGCTGGATGGTCTCGCGGCCCTGCTCGGTAATGCTGTAAACCGTGCGGTCGGGGTGGGCCGAGCTGGTTTCGCTGTGCGCGCTGAGATCCTTCTTCGCCTCTAGACGTGCGAGACCCTTGTAGATGGCCGGCGCGGTGATGCCCACCCAGTTCTCCATGTTACGTCGCGTGATCTCTTGCTTGATGTCGTATCCATGTCGTGGCTGCTCGCTTAGCAAGCCCAACAGGACCAGGTCGACTTTAGACATGCGGTCTCCTTAATCTGGGTTCCACTTTAATAACAAACCGTTAACTAGTCAACCGTTTATTATAAAGACCTTTTTGTCTTCTTGGAATCCGCAGAGTCCCGTGCTAAACCTGAACTTAGCAGCTACGCAAGGTGGACGCGTCATGGGCCCCATCGTTGAGAAACGAAAGCAAAAGCCCGGGCTGAGCTTGGCCTGGGGCACGGATATCGGCAGCGTACGAGTGCGCAACGAGGACTCTGTTTTCGTGAAGGCGCCGCCTCGCGTCCAACTGGATAGCCACGGCACCCTGCTCATCGTGGCCGACGGCATGGGAGGCCCTCCCGCCGGTGACATGGCCAGCGCCTTGGCCGTAGAGATAATTCCCGCGAGTTTCTACGACAGCAAACTGGAAATCGACGGCGACCCCGTGCCGCTTCTCAGGCACGCTTTCGGCGATGCGAATTCGGCCATCCTCAAGGCGGCGAATGCCAAACCCGGACGATTCGGTATGGGCACCACATGCACGGCCTTACTTTTGCGCGGCGAGCAATTCTGGCTCGCGCATGTTGGGGACAGCCGGGCCTATCTTCTGCGTGAGGGACGATTCCTGCAGTTATCTCGGGATCACAATGTGCTCGAGCGCATGCGCGCCGAGGGCGACCTGCTCGATGACGATCATCGCCCGCCGGGTTCGGCCCTATTGACGGCCGCCTTGGGCACTGACGATAGACCCGGTGCCGATTTCAGTCAAAGGCCGCGCGCACTGAAGAACGGTGATCGATTTCTCGTCTGTTCCGATGGACTTTACGGACCCATCGAAGAGAAGGACATGAAACGTCTGTTGAGCGAGGGTAGCCCTGAACGCGCCACAAAACGATTGATCCGCGCGGCCCTGGAAGCGGGTGGACCGGACAACATCAGCGTCATCACTGCTCACTGGGAGCTGAAATCGTGAAAGATGAAAAGAAGGGCCTACATCGCCCAGTCTACGAGTGTACAGTCTGCGCTAAGGAAATTCCCTGGGAGGGAGGGCGGCTGCGACTCATCTGTGACGAAGCCGCTTGCCATGGCGAACGCAAAACGCCTTCGCCCATTCAAGTGCGCGAGGGTGACGGTCACGATCGCATCGCCCTGCTAGAAGCCAGTCGACGCTTCTTCTCTAGCACGCAGCTTCACGCCTTCGGCGAAGTCTTTCCCTTGGCGCACACGTCTTTTCTCGTGGCGGAGTTCGCGGGCGAGCGCGCGGGCTTCCTGTCCTACTCGCTACACTTTCCCAAACAGGATGAAGTCGCCATCGTGCTCATGGCCGTGCTGCCCGGCTTCCAGGGGCGCGGCGTCGGGCGTGCATTGGAAGGCGCATTGGAGGCGTTCTGTCGACCTAAAGAGATGCATCGAATTCTCATCGCCAGCACCAATGATAACATCCCGGGACTTTACTTCTACCAGCGCTTGGGATATCGATTCAAATCTCTCTCAGTGGGGGAAGCCGAGACGGCTCTCGTCGATCATGGCATGCCGGGCGCACGCGGCTTCGGGGGCATTCCCATTCGCGATGAACTGGTCCTGGTGAAAGACCTCGCGCGACATCCCTAGCTCGTGCGTCCCTCCATTATAGAGAAGTCCCCAGAAAGGAGTGACGGGGCGCAGGTCGCCAAAATATCCGGGCAGGTAACTCATTGCTATTACTGCCGCTAAGGCTGACACATCCCTGGCCCCTCCCTTGCCTTGGTCTGGTCAAAACCCAGAATTCCCAATCCGCAAAGGAGACATCATGAATCCCCTGTTTGTTTTCAAGAGAATGGCCGCAATGATGGCCCTCGTCCTTTTGACCGGCGGTGCCTTCAGCGCAAGCGCAGCCCAGGTCAGTTTCGATTTCGAACCCCTCTACACCCAGTGGGGCGGACCCTACGGCAATTTCCCCGGCGAGATCGTCATGGTTGAAGACGGCGTTCCCATGAGTGTGGAAGAATTCTACCTCGGCACCTACACCGGTTTTAATGAAGCCATGATCGATGTTCCCATTACGGGATTCGGCAGCATCCAAATTCTTCGCCTCAACAATATCAGCGTCGCCTTCGACTTCGGCGGTGTTCCCGGCGTGCCCGCCGATGCCTACTTCGCCTATGCCGACCTTGGCGGCGAAGAAAACATCCAGGTCAATGGCGGCGCGCTATTTGAGATCTATCAGATGATGGACCTCGACGGCGTCATGGTCGCCCCCGGCGTGACCATGCACGTGAGTGCCGGCGGCATTCCCGGCGGACACGCGGGCGTGGTTTGGTTGGAAGGTCCCGTGGAGAAGTTCCGCGTGGGCGGACAGGAATTTTGGATCGACGACGTTCGTCTGGACGAACCCGATCAGCCCTGCGATCTCATTGTGGATAATGAAAGCCAGGCCGTGGGTAACGCGTGGGGCGGTAGCCATGGTGACCTGCCCGGTGTTTTCGCCTTCGCCGAAGACGGCATTCCCGTTCACATGTTCAACTTCACCCTCGGCGCTTATGTTGGGTTCCATGAAGCCGTCATCGACACCGATTTCGACGGATGCCTTGTGGACCGCACCATGCGCGTGAACAACATCAATGTTGGTTACGATATTTCGGCAGCCCTCGCTCACACCAGCAGCGTGATCATCGACTTCCGCGACTACGGCGGCGCCGAAAATCTTCAGGTCAACGGCGGCACTCGTTATGAGGGCGACATCATCAGCGCGCCCTACAACATTGCTCCCGGCGTCACTTGTACGGTAGCTTGGTGGAATGTCGGCGGAGCCGATTGCGGCCAGGTTACCTTGACCGGTGATGTGCAGCATCTGCTCATCGGCGGCCAGGAATTTTGGGTGGACAACCTCTGCGTCTACGAAGGCGAAGAGCCCGAAGACTGCGACTACCTCGTAGACTTCGAAAGCCAGCCTATCGGCATGTTCTGGGGATCCACCGCGGGCAACGTGCCCGGCGACCTGATCTTCGTGGAAGACACCATCCCCGTGGGTGTGACCACTTTCACCTTGGGCGCCTACACGGGTTTCTACGAAGCACGAATCATCAACGCCAGCGATTGCTTGGTTAGCCATAGCTGCTGGACCAGCAACATCAACCTGTTCTTCGACATTCAGGCGGCCACTCCGTCCACCAGCAAGGTGATCTTCGAATTCCAGGACTACGGCGGCGACGAAAATCTTCAGGTCAACGGCGGACCACGCCATGAAGGAAGCATCACCAGTGCGCCTTACAACATTGCGCCGGGCGTCACCTGCACCGTGGTAAGTTGGACCAGCGGTGGCGGCAGCGAGTGCGGCATCGTGACCCTGGAAGGCAATGTGGGGCGCTTGATCGTGGGCGGCCAGGAATTCGAGCTCGATAACATCTGCGTCATCAGCGGCAGCACCGACGTGGGCGAGTCTCCCGAGGCGGCCAGCAGCAACATGCTTGCCGCGCCTTATCCCAATCCCTTTAACCCCAAGACCGAACTGAGCTACAGTCTGGATAGCGACGGCCCCGTGCGCCTGAGCATCCACGACGTGCTCGGTCGTGAAATCGCCGTACTGGTGGATGGACACCAGAGCTCCGGCACCCACAAGGTGGTCTGGGAAGGTAAGGACGCCCGTGGCAAGAGCATGTCCAGCGGCGTCTACTTCGCGAAGTTCACGGCGCTCGGGCAACAGAGCACCCAAAAGCTCGTCCTCAGCAAGTAGTACCACTCCTCATACGACGAGCGAGGCCGCGGCAATTGCCGCGGCCTTTTTTGTCTCGACATGAGCTATTCCGCCGCCTTCACATCATTCAACTTAATCAACAACGAATCGGAAAATTCCAGCATTTCCCGTTCCTGAATTACAAGGTCATTGGCCAACAAGGCAAGAGAAACGGTGAGACCTTTCACTGTCGCGGGGTCCATACTTGGTGCGGAGTATAGGTTGTCGGATATGCGTTCCAATTTTCCCTTCACGAAACTTTGGAAGTTATAGTATAGCGACAAGGAGCGAGCGGGACGATAGTCCATGTAACTCGTCGCACCCGTCTGATGGGCGAGGTCCCAAGCGGAGGACTGGAGAAGGGGAACGCCGAAGCCCTGTGGCATGGCACCGCGCAGATCCTCGTAGGCGATGTTTGTTTCGCCCATGAAAACCTTGTTGGCCAGCGACATCATTGAATCACTAAGACTCGAATGATACTCGACGATCCTTTCAATTTGCTCCTGGTTGTAGATGATTTCGGCTTTGATCTGCTCGAGAGAGCGTTCGGCAAGCGCCTCGTTGGATCGATTGATTCGCCATTCATTGACGGCCATTCCCAGAAGCACGCCGAGCACGATGAGAAATACTTCTAGGAACAAGAATCCCATGTTCCGTCGAATCGAATGAGGTGTGAGATTGGCCACGCCGTCCTCCCGTGTGAAAAAATACTAGGGACAAAGATCCGCCGAGAAGTACTCCGTTTGATTTCCGCGTTGGCAAAGGTAAGCGCGACTTGCGCTGCTGAGTTTCCAACGGCCGAAGTCCATTCTTTCCAGCTCAATGCGATGCCATGTCGCGCGAAGGGAGTCGTCGGCGAACCATCCGCGAATTATGGTGACCGTGGCCTGCCTAGGGCTTTCAATGGGTGTCTTCGAACAGGTGATATTTTCGAATGCTGCGCCAGGTGCGTCCAGAAAACGTTCGACAGTCGCAATGGGATTCAGTGTCCAGGTTTCACCGCGTGCAGCGGCCTCGGCGATGTGCTCATTGAACCATGCGATCTCCAGCTCTGTGAACGATCGCACGGGCAGGTGAAGCATTTCCTGCTCCCGAGGGCTAAGTGCGCTTCTTTCCCCGCAGGAGTCGCGAATTTTTCTTTCGCCGATCCAGAGGGAGGCTTCATTGCCTTTCATCCAAAGGCTGTAGTTCCCATCGCTGAATTTTTCGCCGGACGCCGTTACAACGCGAGCTAGCTTGAAGACCTCGCCTTCATAGTGTAAGTCGGCATGGCTTCCGCTTTTGTTGAAGCTGGCCCAAAATTCAGTTCCGTCATCGCACTTGAAGTTGAGTTTGGATTGTGCGAGAGCCGATGTGGCTGCAGATAGCATCAGAAGGATCAAGAGTGTTTTCATGCTTCGTCCCCTTTGCGTTCCCTGCCTACGCATGGAGAAATGTGGGATTCCCATTTGTCTGGGTCCCGAAAATCTGTTTCATTTCAGCTTGCACGGAGAGGGGGACTTATGTCCAGCAGCTTTGACTTCGATCGTAACTGGATCGCACGCCTGAAAACATCATTGGATGAAAGAGAAGCCGAATCCGAGGCCATTCTTGCCGGCGGCGAGAAGCTGAACGCAAATAGCAGCCGTGCGGATGTGATCGATTGGACTCGCCTGGCCATGGAGCGATTGGAAGCCCAAGAGGGGCTGGCTCGATCTCGTGAAATCATGTCGGCCTGCTCCTGTGCATACCCGCCCGAAAAATTGGCGGATCTCGCCGTACGTTATGCGGCCGGCGGAGACCTGACCGAAGTTCACCAAATGCTACAAGACCGATTCGATGAATTCTTGGAGCATGAACTTGAGCTTGAACATGAATTGATCGAAGAGATTCACGCGCGCGGCATGGGTCTGGCCGGCCTGCTGCAAGGAGATCGAATCTTGGCCACGAAAATTCCCGCCAGCGCCAATCTGCGCGCCTGGTTCGCGGAAACCGATGCGGGAAAACGTCGCAGCCTTTATTGCCATTGCCCCCGAGTGCATGAGGCTAGCGAAACACCGGGTTTGCTGGCGGATCTCTACTGTTACTGCGGCGCGGGATTCTATCAGGGTATTTGGGAAACCATCCTCGGCCACCCCGTGCGCGTGGAATTGCTATCGAGCGTGCTCCGGGGTGACGAGGTCTGTCAGGTGGCGATCTACCTTAGCGCTCCAGAATGATATCGAGAATATCGCCGAGGGTATCGCTGCCCTCGAGCACGCCTAGGTTGTACATCTCGGTGTAGCCACACTGGATGCAGGACACGCTCATGAAGCGCATGTGCTGCAGGTCGATGAAACGGGATATGCCCGCGCCGGTGAAAGCCAGGCGATCCACCTTGGCTCCCGTGCTTTGACATTTAGGGCATGTGAATCGCGAAGACATTTCCAGATCGATATTCTTCTTGGACATTTCCGATCCTTATTGGGGAAAGCGCTGAAGTGAGCGCGCTCAATAAGTAAGGCTAAGCCTCCGAAGGGTTTCGATCGTTGAGGGAATTTCACCCTATTGTGGAGTTCCGAGTCTCACATCCTGTTTAATATCAATATTTTACACAGATATTCCTGTCTTATCGAAAGTGGGAATGCTACAATATATCCGAGTTATCGAAACTGAGCGGGAGGAAGCGATGAAGCGTCTACTATTATTGATGTTCAGCCTTGCCCTAATCTCGACGGGCCAAGCCCTTGTCTGGGACACCGTGCCAAGCCCTGGGACCTTCGACAACATCGAATTATTCATGTCCGGTGAAGACATGCTCTACGCGGGGGGCATTAAGAGCAAGGTCTATGGCAGCACTGATCATGGCGAAACTTGGACTGAAATCGCCGGCGGCCTTGAAGAGGACTATTCGCCGATTTGGGACATGATCATTGTGGACGACTGGTTCATCATGAGTCGCGACGGCTTCGGCGATTACAACTTCCGATCCCGGCGCGTGGCCGGCGAATGGCAAGCCTGGGAGGCGACTCCCGTGCAGGAGGGACGCATCGACCACCTCTGTGCCATCGGCTCCAGTGTCTTCGGTGTCTTCTACGGCGGCGGCATCCGCCGCACTGACGACTATGGCCTCAGCTGGACGCCCATCGAAGTGCCCGACGCCGAAACAATCTGGAGGATCTTTGCAGAAGAAGGACGCCTCTTTGTCAGCGGCAACGAGATCAATGGCGGTTCGATCTGGCGCTCGGACGATCTTGGCGCAAGTTGGGTCGATGTAGGCACTTCGCTGAACTCGTCTTTCCTCTGCTCGGAGATCTACTGGAAGGGCCAACTGCTCATTTGCGTCTACAACGGCGGTGGAGATGGCACCTTCTACACCTCCACGGACTTCGGCGAAAGCTGGATGCTGGTCACCACTCTTCCCACCGACGACAATGTGAACGCCATGGCCATCACCGATGGTGGGCTTCTGGCCATTGGCGATTCCAGCGGCCACGATGGCGAAAGTATGTGGCTCACCCACGACCTGGTGAACTGGACAAACTACAATGGCAATCTGAGCAGTTACGCTGGCGCATTCGGTACCCTCATCTGCCATGATGGCTGGTTCTTCAAGACCGGAGGCGTCCAGGGAGGCCAACGCGCACCCCAGCCCGAGCCCACCAATGTGGACGATACGCCTGCCAGCTTTCCAGGTGAGTTGGTTGCCTGGCCCAACCCCTTCAACCCCAAGACCACCCTGCGTTTCGTGACCGATTCGTCGGGATGGGTGGAGCTGGATGTTTTCGATCTAACAGGCCGGCGCGTTTCGAAGGTCTTCGGCGGTCATTTACCGGCCGGACCCCATGAATACAACTGGCTGGCCGAGGATCTGGCGTCGGGCGTCTACCTGGCTCGAATCAAAACCCAAAAGGGCTGGAGCGCGGAGAAGCTGGTGCTTCTGCAGTAGCTAGGGACATAGAGAGCAGTTAGGAAGCCTCCCCGCTCAGGGGAGGTATCTTTTTAGCTAGCCCTTGCCCCGGGCATGGGGGCGCAGTAGTCTGGATGCTTAACACACAAAAATTGGCCCCTCGGCGAGCGAAACTGGCGCCGCATTGGGCCGTAATGGGCTCGATCCAACAAAACCCAACGAGGGGGTTCGCATGACGAGACTGAGTATGTCCAGGGCGATGCTGATCCTGGTCCCCATATTAATCATGGCCACCGGGGGCGCCGCCTGGGCGAATCTCGGCAGTCGCTATTTCGTGAATTCGCCGAGTTCTTCGGGAAGTCTGGGCGCCGGCCTAGTCAATCCCGCCGCATGGAGGGTGCAGGGAAGCGGAGGCACGTATTTAGCCGTTCAGCATCCCGACGAAACGGAGGAGTTCGGCGATCTTGGCTGGACCTACATCGGCTCGGGCGAGGGCATCGCTTTCGCTTATCAGAATTTCCCGGGTCTCGATGATGACCGCATCCAAAACTTCACGCTGGGTTTCTCCGGCGGCAATGAAGGCGGAGGATTCGGCGTTTCCTACAAGTGGATGGACGATGTTCT
>JACNKJ010000400.1 GCA_014382085.1 bacterium | reverse complement strand
CGAAATCAACAGCACCTATCAAGACGATCAGCAACCCATCTGCCGAGCCGGCCTGCGCGATATTGATCTCCCAACAAGCAGCGATACGGTGACAATTTCAGCGGAAGCATGGGACAACGAAGCTCTTGCCTCGGTGATCATGTATGTGGACACCGGCGCGGGCTACATAGCTCAGGATATGTTCGACGATGGACTTCACGGCGATGGAGCTCCCGGTGATTCCATTTGGGGCTCGAACATCGATCCCCAAGCCTCGGGCACTTTGGTTACTTATTACATTCATGCCCTGGATGATATAGGTCAGAGCAACTACTGGCCCGACGAAGCCCCCATAGAGTACCGCGCCTATACGGTGGATCACGTCCTACCCGAGCTGAAGATCTCGGAGATCTTGGCCGTGAACGATGCGGGTATCACCGATCCCTACGGTCAGTATGACGACTGGATCGAGATCTATAACGCCGGCGATACGGCTGTGGATCTGGACGGATTCTTCCTGAGCGATAATTTGGAAGCCACTCACAAGTTTACCCTGCCGTCTTATATCCTCGAGCCCGATGAGTATCTCATCGTATGGGCCGACACGGACACGATCCAGGGCCCCTTGCACGCGAATTTCAAGCTATCCGCCTTGGGCGAGGGCGCTGCAATCTTCGAAACTGAGGATCACGGAAACGTACTCATTCACGGTTTTACCTATGGGCTGCAGACCGGTGACGTTTCCCTGGGTCTCTTCCCCATGGATGCGGATTGGCCCGAGTATCTGAATACTCCCACACCCGGTGCGGACAATTCCACCTCGACGCTCTACTCGGACCTTTGCATCAACGAATTCCAGTGCACGAGTGCTTCAGGCGGAATCGACGATTGGATCGAAATTTACAATCGTGGCTCGGTGGCTGTCGACATTTCCGGCTACTTCATCTCCGATGATGTACTCAACCCCACCAAATGGTCCTTCCCTCCGGGTACAAGCCTGGCTGCGGACAACTACATTGTGGTCTACGAAGATGTACTAGGGTTTGGTTGGTCTTCCACCGGTCTCGAGGTTGTCATGCTCACGGCGCCCGATGGACTCACGGGTATGGATTTCTTCGACATGGGTCCCCAGCTACCCGATATCACCCAGGGTCGCTATCCCAACGGTGAGGCTTACTGGCATTTCTTCGTAAACGTTACGCCGGGCGGCGCCAATGAGGCACCCGTAGCAGTGGGCGAGATTCCCGGCGCGACCGGTCTTCACCTGCGCGGCGCCTGGCCCAATCCCTTCAATCCCAGCACGCACATCGCCTTCTCTTTGGAGAGTTCTTCGGATGCCCGAGTCAGTGTGCACGGATTGGATGGAAGACTGCTCCGCGTCTTGGCCGATACTTATCTGGAAAGCGGCGATCATGGATACACCTGGAACGGTCGCGACGATCGTGGACGCGCACTTCCCAGCGGCATCTACTTCGTGAAGGTAGCTACAGCCTTCAACACGAAAGCACTAAAATTGGTGCTCCTGAAGTAGGACATTCGGAAGGGTGATCCCTTCACTTTGTTTTGGCGTCGCAAATCTCTCGGGGAAGGGCTCACCTTCCCTTTTTTCAGGCAATCGATTTGCCCACGCAATCCGGAGGCGAGAGGCCCCTTCCCCCTTCCGGAGTTCTATACCTTCAATTTCAAAGGGCAATTGCATCACAGTTTCTCGGGCAAAACTCGGAACCAAACCCTATTTTGAGGCATCTTTCAGGACGAATATCCGAACCCAAATTCCCCGGAGGGATGTGATGAGAAACCTGAAAACCGTATTACTCATGGCCGCGTTGATCCTGACGATTCCTGCTACTCTCCTCGCCGCCGACTACAACATCGATAGTAGCCACAGCGAAGTAACTTTCAAAATCCGCCACATGGGCATCGGCAAGGTCTCGGGTCGTTTCGATCAGTTCGAAGGCACCTTTAGTTACGACCCCGAGAATCCCGCGAAGTCCTTGGCTCATGCCACCATTCAGTTGGCCAGCGTGGATACCGACAATGAAGACCGTGACGCCCATCTGAAGAATCCCGATTTTTTCGACGTGGAAAACTACCCTGAAATGAGTTTCCACGGGCACAAGGTCACCGACGCCGATGAGGTTGGATTCAAACTCCACGGCGAATTGTCTCTCCATGGTGAGACCAGGCCTGTGGTTCTGGACGTGGAACTCAACGGCTTGGTCACCGATCCCTGGGGTAACGGCCGCGCCGGATTTACCGCGACCACCAAGATCGATCGCAAGGATTTCGGGCTCACCTGGACCAAGAATTTAGGCACGGGCGAGCTGATGGTGGGCGACATGGTGGCCATCACACTGGAAATCGAAGGCATCGCCATCAAATAGCATGGGCATTTCTTCGAAAAGACGCCCGCTTCGCTGGGCGTTTTTTCTTTGCCCCAAAGCCCATACGTAGTTACATGGCACCGTGGAAAAGCGCCCCCCCAATATCGACCTGTTCGCGATCCGCGATCTCGCGGTGGAAGCCGGAGGAAAGTCTCTACTTGAGGCCGTATCCTTCAGCTTGAAGGCCGGTGAGGTCCTCACCATCGCTGGCCCGTCCGGATTAGGAAAGAGCAGCCTACTCAGAATCCTGGCCGGGCTCGACATGGCCGCCTCGGGATCAATACTCCTGGACGGTCGTGAGCCAGGCGTTTGGGGATGGCCCCTCTACCGTCGCCGCGTGAATCTTCTCTTTCAAAAGCCGCTGCTTTTGGAAATGAGCCTTCGCGAGAATCTTGAACTGGCCTTCGCCTACGCCAGCGCCGAGTCCGAATATCCCAAGAGGCGGGCGGATGCCCTGCTGGAACGGCGTGATCTTTGCGTGAAAGGCCGGGATTAGGAACCGCGTTATTTCGCGGTGGGCGAGCGGCTAGGGCTTTTCCTTGTGGGGTTCCTCCTCAATGAACCTCTCGTCCTTCTCATTGGCGGACCCACCAGCG
>JACNKJ010000410.1 GCA_014382085.1 bacterium | reverse complement strand
GGGCGAGCCGAACTCATCCACTTGTTGGGTGTCCCGATCTATCTCCCTGAACTCGCTGCCCGACCCGCGCCAATCGGCGCTTTTGGGGCTGTGGCGATCACAGGCCCGGGTGGGTTGCCGTCCTTCCAGAAAAACTTCCTGGCTGGTTTTCGGACAGTAGCGCGTGGGTAGCAGCCCCGAGTCCGAACACACCGACACCTTGCTCACACCTTCGGGTATCTCGAAGCCGCGCTCGGGAAGATCGCGGTGAGCGGCTTTCATGAGCTCGGCCCAGATGGGCAAGGCCGCGTGGGATCCCTCCATCCACTTGCCCATGTTGCGACGTTCGTCGAATCCCACCCAAACTCCGCAGACGTAGTCGGGCGTAAATCCCACAAACCAGGCATCATAGTTGTCGTCGGTGGTGCCGGTCTTGCCGGCGGCTGGGCGCAGGAAGCCCATGTTCCGGGCGCGAATGCCGCTGCCATGGCGAATCACCGTTTCCATCATGTTGCTGATGATGTAGGCCGCCTGGGGTGAAACGACTTCCTGACGTTCGGGCTGATGCTCCTCAAGCACATGCCCCCATTGGTCGGTCACCCGAACGATGCCGTAGGGTCGGCTGCGAATTCCGCCGCGGGCGATGGTTCCGTAAGCGCCGGTGATTTCCAGTGGAGAAAGGCTGGCCGATCCTAACCCTAGGGTCAGATTGTTGGGCAGGGGGCTGGTGATGCCCAGTCGTTTGGCCGTGTCGATGATGGGGGCTGTGCCCAAGCGCTGAACCATGCGTACCGCGGGAATGTTGATGGACTTGTTCAGGGCATGCCGCAGCGTGATCTCGCCCAGAAATTTGCCCGAATGATTCTTGGGTTTATAGTCCTTCTGCCCGCGCATCTTCACAACCAGAGGCGTATCCATGATCTGATCGCTGGGGGCCATGCCGCTTTCAATGGCTGCTAAATAGACAAAGGGCTTGAAAGCACTTCCCGGCTGGCGGGCCATCTGCACCGATCGGTTCCACTCGCTCTGACGATAGTTGCGTCCACCCACCATGGCGCGAATGGCGCCCTCCTCCGTATCCAACAGAATCAGCGAACCTTGGATATACTGCTTCGCTGCAGGCACGGAAATGCCCGAGTCGAGGAGAGCGGTTACCGAAGCATGGGTATCGTCGTAACCCATGAGGTCTTCCACCTTGACCAAGTGGCGCTCCAATTCTTCCTCGGCGCGCTGCTGCAGTAGAGGATCGATGGTGGTCTCCACCACAAGCCCCTCGCGGTAAAGACGGTCGGCGCCGTAGGTATCCATGAGATAGCGTCGGACATACTCGAGGAAATAGGATCCGCTGCGCGCCTGTCCCCGGCGTTTGTCTCGAGTGACCAGCGGCATGCGCTGCAGGGAGTCCCGCATGGATTCATTAATGGTCTCGTTGTCGGACATCATGCGCAGGGCGAGGTTGCGCCGGCGAAGAGCCCGCTCGGGAAAGCGCTGGGGGTCGTAGGCCCAGGGGTTCTTGGCCATGCCCGCCACCATGGCGCTTTCCTCAATGTTCAAATCCGCCGCGCTTTTTCCGAAGACGGTCTGAGCCGTGGACTCCACACCCCAAGATCCCGCACCGAAATAGATTTGGTTGAGATACATGATGAGAATCTCATCCTTGGAGTAATTCCGCTCGAGCTGAAGGGTGAGGATGAGTTCCTTGGCCTTGCGGGTGAGGGTCTGCTCCTTGGTGAGAAAGAGGTCGCGGGCCAGCTGCATGGTCAGGGTGCTGGCGCCGTGAAGGGGCGCGTCGGGATCTTTGAGCAGCAGACCGATATCGTGCAGGATGATCTTGGGCCAGCGCACCAGATCCACGCCCCAATGGCCATAGAAGCGCCGATCCTCCACCGAGAGCACCGCGTCGATGAGGTGGGGGGAGATTTCGTCCAGCGACACGGCCACGCGGTTCTCCGTGCCGAAAGACCCGTAGACCTCGCCGTTTCGATCCAGAACCTGAGTTTTCAGATTGTGGGTGATGAGCTGCATGCGGGTGTCCGAAGGCAAATCCCGCGAGAGCCAGGCCACAACAGCGATGACCATACCCAGGCCGAAGGCGGCGAGCACCAGGAGCACAGGCCAGATTTTACGCCGGCGCGGTTTGGGGATTTTATTTGACTTCATAGATTCATTCATGGCGCCGAGACCTTAGGCAAGGGGAAAAGGCTTGTCAATCAAAGCGGCGATTCGTAGCTTTCGCGGCACCTGATTCCGATGAACAACACGCTTGGAGGGGCCATGCTTTCGGCCAAAGAGCAACTTAAGATCATCCAAGAGGGGACCGAGGAGATCCTGCCCCTGGAGGAATTCGAGCGCAAGCTCGAGCGCTCGGTGAGCGAGGGCCGTCCCCTGCTCATCAAGCAGGGCTTCGATCCCACCGCTCCCGATCTGCACCTCGGCCATGCCGTGGGTCTGCGCAAGCTGCGCCAGTTCCAGGATCTGGGCCATCGCGTGGTCTTCCTCATTGGCGATTTCACCTCTCTCATCGGTGATCCCAGCGGACGCTCGGAGATGCGCCCCCGGATGACCGTGGAAGAGATTGAAGCCAATGCCAAGACCTACAGGAGCCAGGTTCACAAGATTCTCGACATGGAGAAGCTGGAAATTCGCTTCAACCGGGAATGGTGTGCGGCGTTGAATTTCTCCGAAGTCCTGAGCTTGTCCAGCCATTACACCGTGGCCCGTATGCTTGAGCGTGACGATTTCGACAAGCGTTTTAAGGGTGGCGTGGCCATCAGCATCATGGAGTTTTTCTATCCTCTGGTTCAGGGTTACGATTCCGTGGCTCTCAAAGCCGACTTGGAAGTGGGCGGCACCGACCAGAAGTTTAACCTCCTGGTGGGGCGTCATCTGCAGGAAGCCTATGGTCAAGAACCTCAGGTTATTCTGACCTTGCCATTGCTGGAAGGCACCAATGGCATCGAGAAGATGTCCAAGAGCCTGGGCA
>JACNKJ010000359.1 GCA_014382085.1 bacterium | reverse complement strand
TGAGTTCGTAAGAGATGTTCTCGCCTTCCCAGTAGATGGCGCCACGGTATAGCCTGCGCTGTGCATTGAGATCCTGAACATTCTCCAGGTATGTGAAGGTATTCCGGTTCTCCTGGAATTCATGTCCGAGCTCATAACGAAGGTTCCAAGGAAGGGCTCCGCTCAATGCGATGGCGCCGCCTCGTGTATCCTGGATGCGCCAGCTCTTATCGGTTTGAGGAGCAAAGGGAACGTCATCCGGACCCTCCTTCGCACTGGTCTGGACTATGGCATCCAGATCGGCTCCGCCGGTCAGCCATTCGAATGAGAATTCATGCCCCTTGATGCTTGTACTGAGATTGAGGGCATGGAGCAGGTTGTTCTGAACGGTGGAGTAGCCCTGGCTATTCAGACTGTCGGCCTGGGTCCCTTGATAGAAAACGATTCCGCCGCCATTGATCCCACGAGTCGCCTTGCCGAGATAGAGAAGTTTTGCGGGGCCGAGCTTTCTTGAGAGCTGGAGGACCAGGTCGTCGCGAAGACTTGCATTTCGTTCATGTTGATAGATGACGCTGGGTATGAGGGTGCTGTCAACTTGAGCAATGTTGACGAAGGTGCTTGTGGACGCTTGGTATCCATCGGAGACGTAGAGCGACGTTTGAAGGGCTCCCGGCGCAATCGCGGTGATCAGTGCGCCTCGAGCGCCGTATCCCAGGTCATAGGCGTAGGTGCCATCGTTCCCGGCCAGTTCAAGTAGGTCATCACTGTGAAAGGCTGCGTCATTGTCGAATAGAAGCATGCTGAAGGCGGGGCGAGTTAACTGAAGCCGCGAGCGTTGGAAGTTGAGGCGGGTTTTCCACATCTCACTGCCCTCCGCAAGATTGTTGGCGTTGACCTCGACGCGACCCACCAGAGAGGGGTTCAGTTCCATGAGGAATCCAAGATTCAGATCGTGATCCGGCTTATTGAACATGACGCGGCGATTTTGTTCTTTGATCGCCTCAGCAGTCATTTGGGTGTAATAGAGACCATCCACGTACACCTTGCTATTGAGGGGTGATGGGCGCTTGCCGCCACCCGGTTCTTCCACTTCGCCATTGGCTTTGACCTTGATGACCGAGTTGCCGTAGTCGCCACCGATTTCCGGGTTGTCCGGATCCGCGATCCAATTTCCATCGACCACATACTTGTACTCGTGCGAGCCGGGTCCCAGTGCCACAATCGCCCGCCAATGTCCCTCATCATCCTGCTTCATGGGATTGCTGCTCGTGCTCCATGCGTTGAATTCTCCGGCGACGTAGACATTGCTGGCGCCTGCATCCTCGTAAATGAATTCGACTCCTCCATCACCTTTGCGCGGAAATGCCGCCCAGGCCTGAAGAGACACAAGGGTGAGTAGAAGGAGCAGTAAGGACGCATATCTTATTTTCATGGCTACCTCGCCTAGAACCATGTCTTGAGCATGATCTGGAATTCGTCGCGCATTTGTCCGCTGGATTCAAAATCGGGATCGTTGGTCAATTCGCCCCAGTCGCCGTATTCGGGAGGCCCATAGGCGAAGTAGAGTTCCATGTTGTCATGGGGGCGATACTGAAGTTGTGTGAAGACCATGGATCGAGCTTTCTCACGATCATTGGCCACCATGTAGCGGTTATACCACTTCCACTGATCCGTTAGGTTGACGGTGGTCTCGAGACCGAAGAAGCGCTTTTCATCGCGTGTATCCCAGTCCTTAATCTTGAACTGTGTTTTCAACCAAGCCAATCGATTCTCGACGATGAGCTCGGCCAGCCAGTCGTGCTTCGGTTTCTCGATACCGAGACTGACCTCGTCGTTGCGGTTGTGACTCAGGCTGAATTTAAAACCGTTGATGAATTCGATGTAGAGATTCTGCAGCAACCAGTGCCTGGGCTCCACCGTGAAGAGCGGGTTCTGCTCCTCGTCGTAGGCGTAGATGAAATTATCCACTCGCCGTTCCTTGCCCCAGGAAAGGGTGTAGGTGACCGCCTTTTGGGGTAGGCGATAGTAGGTGTGAAAGTAGTTGCCGATCTTGTTCTGGATGTCCCCGTTGCCCAGGTAGTTTCGATAGTCTGGCCCGTAGTGCCAGTAACCCATGTTCACGGAGTAGGAACCAAAGTCGGGATGGCTCAGCGTTAGGTTTCTGAGTTCAGCGCGCATGGCGCTGTCTCTCGGATAAAAGCTCTCGATGGCTCTGCCAAGATCACCCTCGTGCCAATAATCGGCTCCCCAATGGTCTTCGGCCAAGCCCTCGGCGGGGGAACTGCTTTCGGCATACTCGGCGCTAAGGTCGCCGAAGGGGAAGACCCACTGCAGGTCGGAACTCCAAACCCGATTGTGCTGCCTGTCAAAATCGGCGCTCACATTCCCTTCGGTTTTCTGAAGGAAGGTCGCACCCCAATAGGCTCCCTTGTCACCCAAGGATCGACTCACGCGGGTGAGATGCAAATCATCATCTTGTTGAGGGTCGCCCACTCGATTTTGATCGTCATAGAAATCGACCCCGATCTGGGCGAGATTCCACGCGCCCAACCAAGTTTCCGCACGGAAGCCTCGATTGTTGTCGCCGTTCTTCACGCCGTTATCGTGCACCAGTTCTAGTAGGTGGTTGCCGATCCAGTAGCGGTACTCTCGGGTGAATAGATAGAGCTCGGCCGCCTTGCTGTCCCATTCATTGCGGAATTTCAGATGTCCTTCATAAAGCGTGAAGGCCGGCTGAGGGTCATCGTTTTGTCCTGCTTCCCACTTCACGCCGGTTTTGGCCCAAAGTTCACCCTTGCTGCCGATGCTGTTACGAAGTTTGAATTCGAAGTAGGAGGCCGGGTAGCGCCAATCCTGGCCAGGACGGATGACGTCCCAGTACTCAAGCTCTGGGATCTTCCTCGTCCAAAGTTGATTTTCCCAATATCCCTCGAGAACCGTGACGGCGGGCAGGGAACCCGCAATCATCATGAGAAGAAGGCTGGATAGAAGGGC
>JACNKJ010000385.1 GCA_014382085.1 bacterium | reverse complement strand
GAACGAATCGGCCGACTGGTACAATGCCAAGCTTCTAGCGGTCATGGGCTCGAATCTCAACATGACCCGCACGCCCGACTGTCATTTCGCGGCGGAAGCTCGTCACAACGGCACGAAGATGTATGTCTTCGCGCCGGACTTTAATCAGGTTGCGAAATACGCGGATCAATGGGTGCCCATCAATGCAGGGCAGGACGGCGCCTGGTGGATGGCCGTCAATCATGTGCTGCTCAAAGAGTTTCATCATGAGCGACAAGTGCCCTACTTCACCGACTACACCAAGCGCTTCACCGACGCGCCATTTCTTGTCGAGATCGACGAGAGCGGCAAGGCACCTAAGGCCGGCAAGCTCCTTCGCGCGAATAAACTCGATCGCTACAAAGACCTGGAGCACGGCGATTGGAAGATGCTCATCTGGGATGCTGCAGAGTCTCGACCGAAAATGCCCGGCGGTAGTTCCGGTTTTCGTTGGGCCGATAAGGACAAGGGCCATTGGAATCTCAAAATGGAAGATCCCAGCGATGGTAGCAGTATCGATCCTCAGTTGAGTTTTCTGGATGACCACGATGAGGTTCTTCAAATTGAGCTGGACGACTTTGGCGAAGGCAAGACCTTAAGCCGTGGTGTTCCCGTAAAACGCATTCAGACCGATGACGGTGGTTCGGTCAGGGTCGCTACGATCTACGACCTGCTCATGGCACAATATGGCGTTCCTCGTGGTCTCGAGGGCAACTACCCCGATAGCTACGACGACGACAGCCTACCCTACACGCCGGCCTGGGCGGAAAAGTACACGGGTATCGGGCGAGAAGACCTTATTCAGTTCGCGAGGGAGTGGGGCAACACCGCCGAGAAAACCGACGGCAAGTGCACCATCATCATCGGTGCGGGCATCAACCACTGGTACCACGCGAATCTCATGTATCGGGCCGGCATCCACGCTCTCATGTTCTGCGGCTGCGTGGGTGTGAACGGCGGCGGCTTGGCCCACTACGTGGGGCAGGAGAAATTAGCGCCGGGCGAGCCCTGGGGAGCGATGGCATTCGGTAAGGACTGGTACGGTCCATCCCGTTTACAGAACGCCCCCAGCTGGCACTATGTTCACACCGATCAGTGGCGCTATGAGAGATCCTTCACGGATTATCACACGGTTCCCGCCGATCAAAAAGAGGGCTCATTGGCCCAGGGTCACACCTTGGATGTGCAGGTGAATACCGCGAAAAACGGCTGGATGCCCTTCTATCTCCAATTCGACAAGAACAGTCTGGACCTGGCAAAGGAAGCGGAAGCGGCCGGCGCGAAAAGCGAAACGGAATTCGCCGATCACGTGGTCAGCGAACTGAAATCGAAAAAGCTTCAATTTTCTGTGGAAGATCCCGACGCTTCGGAGAACTGGCCCAGGGTTTGGTACATCTGGCGCGGCAATGCCCTCATGTCATCGAGCAAAGGACACGAGTACTTCCTCAAGCACTACCTGGGAACCCATACCAACGCCATCGCCGACGACTATGCGAAAGATTCGGTCAAGGAAGTCAAATGGCATGAGCACGCGCCCATGGGGAAGATGGATTTGGTGGTGGACCTCAATTTCCGCATGGACACTTCAGCGCTCTATTCGGACATCGTCCTTCCGGCCGCCACCTGGTACGAAAAGGCCGATCTCAACTCCACCGATATGCACAGCTTCATTCATCCTCTGTCGGCGGCCGTGCCTCCCTGCTGGGAATCCAAAAGCGACTGGCAGATCTTCCGGGCCATCGCCGAGAAGTTCTCCAAGTTGGCGGAAAAACATTTCCCGGACAAGGTCAAGGATATCGTGGCCGTTCCCCTGGCCCACGATTCACCGGCTGAGATCGCTCAATCAGAGATTCGCGATTGGTCCAAGGGCGAGGTGGAGCCCATGCCGGGGAAATCCATGCCCGGTTTCAAGGTGGTGGAAAGAGACTACAAGAACCTGCACCGACAGTTCACTAGTTTCGGACCGCTAGCCAGGAAGAATGGCCTGGGCGCTCATGGAACTCACTACAACATCGAGGAAGAATACGACGAAATTGTGGACAGTCCTGCCGTGGTGGAGTGGGACGGAACAAAGTACCCTTCCCTGCATGAGGATGAAGAAGTCTGCGACGTCATCCTCAAGTTGGCCACGGTTACCAATGGTGAACTGGCCTATCGGTCCTACAAGGAAATGGAGCAGCGAACGGGGCTGCCTTTGGCGCATCTGGCAGAGAAGAATCGTTCGGTGAGAGTGGATTACAAAGGCATCCAGGCAAGGCCGCAGCGATTCATTAACAGTCCCATGTGGTCGGGTCTCATCGAAAATGGTCGAGCCTATTCGCCTTTCACCTACAACAAGGAAGCGTTGGTGCCCTGGCGAACCTTGACGGGCCGGCAACATTTCTATCTCGATCATGAGGGTTATCGGCAGTTCGGCGAGCATCTGCCCACCTACAAGCCCAAGCCTTTGCCCACCCAATACGCCGACTTGCGTGTAACCGACGCTGATGCCATTGCGAAATTGGGCATTCCCGTGGGATTCACAACTCCGCAAGGAAACTCGCCCTCGCTTATGCTCAACTACCTGACGCCTCACGGGAAGTGGCACATCCACTCCACCTATGGCGACAACCATCGAATGACGACCTTGTCCCGCGGTATCGAGCCCTTCTGGATCAATCATATCGACGCCAAAAGCATCGACATCGAGGATAATGACTGGGTGGAAGTGCACAACGATCACGGTGTGGTGGTGACGCGGGCTGCGGTGAGTGCCAGGATTCCGCGCGGAATCTGCATCATCTATCACTCGCCTGAAAGAACCCTGGGCGTTCCCAAGTCGCCGCTTCGAAAGGGCAAGCGAGCCGGCGGCCACAACAGCCTTACGCGAACGCGCCTCAAGCCGAATCTCCTGATCGGTGGCTACGGGCAGTTTACTTATCACTTCAACTACTGGGGACCGGTCGGCTGCAACCGCGACACGCACATCATTGTGCGTAAGCTGCCGAAGCTGGACTGGTAATCAAGGAGCTTGCATGCAAGTGCGATCCCAGATTTCGATGGTCTTCCATCTGGACAAGTGCATCGGTTGCCACACCTGTAGCGTGGCCTGCAAGAACATTTGGACCGATCGCCAGGGCACCGAATACATGTGGTGGAACAACGTGGAGACCAAGCCCGGCACGGGCTATCCCTCCAAGTGGGAGGATCAGAGTATCTACCACGGCGGCTGGGAGGCCCACAATGGCAAGCCTCGCTTGAGGTCCACCAGCAAGAGCAAGTCGCTTTTCAATATCTTTCATCATCCCCATCAGCCCACGCTCGATGAGTACTACGAGCCTTGGACCTACAAGTACGAAGACCTTTTCAACGCGCCGCAGGGAGACGATCAGCCCACGGCCCGGCCCATTTCCATGGTTACCGGTGAATACATCGACATCAAGGCGGGGCCGAATTGGGACGACGACCTGGGCGGTTCGGAGATCTATGCGGCCAACGATCCGAATCTGGATTCCCTTAGCCAGGAAGAGCGCGATCAGCTTTCGGCCATCGAAAGACTGGTCTTCTTCTATTTCCCGCGCATCTGCAATCACTGCATCAATCCGGCTTGCGTAGCCGCTTGCCCCTCGGGAGCCATGTACAAACGCGGTGAAGACGGCATCGTGCTTATCGATCAGAAGGTCTGCCGCGGATGGCGTTCCTGCGTGGCGGCATGTCCCTACAAGAAAACCTACTACAACTGGTCCACCGGCAAATCCGAGAAATGCATCCTTTGTTTTCCTCGTGTTGAAACCGGTCAGGCACCGGCCTGCTTCCACTCCTGTGTGGGGCGCATTCGCTATCTGGGAGTGTTGCTCTACGACGCCGAGAAAATAGAAAAGATCGCTGGCCTTCCCGACGATGAACTTATCGAAGCCCAACGGGAGGCTATCTTAGATCCATTCGATCCCGAGGTTATCGAGGGTGCGAGGAACAGCGGTATTGATGACAGTGTCATCGAGTACGCTCAGAAATCTCCCGTCTACAAATTCGTGAAGACCTGGAAGATCGCGCTTCCTCCACACATCGAATACCGTACGCTACCGATGTTGTTCTACGTTCCGCCGCTATCTCCGGTGATGCACCGGCAGACCGGCGAAACCGTCACGCGAGTATCCGACAAGTTCTTCCACGAGATTGACGAAGCCCGCGTGCCCATGCAATTCCTGGCCAATCTCTTCGGTGCCGGCCAGACGGAACCAGTGCGATACGCTCTTCGCAAACAGATGGCGGTTCGAACCATGCGACGTCAGGTCACGGTGGGGGATCAGGAGGACAGCGACGTGAATGAGGCCTTGACCCAGGCTGATAGCGATAGGGAAGAGGCCGAAGCCATATACCGGCTGACTTCTCTTTGCACCTTCGACGAGCGTTTCGTCATCCCGCCCTCACACAGAGAGTCTGCCATCGAGGCCATGAAAGATCCCCTCGAGCACAAGAAAGAAGTGGGCTTTGGGTTTATTGATGGGCCGAGGCGGGGAAAATGATCCTCGTGGCCAAAGAACCCTACGGACAGCTATCCCGTTTCCTGGACTATCCGACGGAAGGATATCGGGAGGGACTGCAGGAATCACTCGTACTACTCGAAGGCCGACTGCCTGAAGCATCCGGGCATCTTGTCCTTTTCCTGAAGAGTGTCGAATCACTTTCCATTTCAGACCTCGAAGAACTCTACACGCGCACCTTCGACATCAATCCGGTTTGCTCACTGGAGCTTGGCTGGATTCTCTACGGACAGCAGTACGAGCGAGGTGCTTTTCTGGTGCGCATGCGCGAGCTGCTGCGCAAGCACGATGTACAGGAGGCTGGCGAGCTTCCGGATCATCTGACCTATGTGCTTCGAAGCCTGGACCGTATGCCTGAGGACGAAGCGACTTCCTTTGTGAAGAAGGAGGTTTTACCGGCGGTTCAGAAGATGCGCGAGGGTTTTGCCGACAATGACAATCCATATAGGGCGGTACTTGAGGCTGTTGAAACGGCACTGGTGCAGTTCATCCATGCCGATGACAACGATCTCCAGCATCCAAGCGAGGTGGGACAATGATCTTCGCAAGCGGAATATCGGGAGACGCAATTCTCTCTTACCTGGATCAATTCCTCTTAGGAGCGCTTCCCTACATAGCACTTGTCCTCTTCTTTCTCGTGACCATCATTCGCTACCGAAGCAGTCCCTTCACCTATTCCAGTCTCTCCTCCCAATTCCTGGAGAACAAGAAACACTTCTGGGGCCTGGTTCCCTTTCACTATGGCCTGATCACGGTTTTACTCGGACATTTGATCGGCTTCCTGGTGCCTCGTTCCGTACTGGCCTGGAATGCCGTTCCCTTGCGGCTCTATATTTTGGAAGTTTCGGCGCTCATCTTCGGCTTCCTAGCCCTCATCGGCTTCCTGATCAGTATGTGGCGGCGCCTTACAGGTTCTAAAATCCGTGCAGTTACAACACCGATGGACTGGGTGCTGAACATACTTATTCTCTTTCAGCTCGGCAGCGGCGTGGACATCGCCATCGTCTATGGCTGGGGCTCTTCCTGGTACGCCTCCGTGGCGACGCCTTATCTCTGGTCCATTTGGAAACTCAATCCGGAAATTGCCTTGGTCGCGGCCATGCCTGTCATGGTCAAGTTGCACATTGTTTCGGCCTTCCTGATTATCGCCGTCTTCCCCTTTACGCGATTGGTGCATGCCCTCGTGGCCCCTCTGCACTACTTGGTTCGCAGGCGTCAGGTCGTGCGCTGGTACCGGGATCCCGTCAGGCGCTTGATTAAGTCGAATCCAGAAGAAGGGTAGCGTGGTCGCAGATGAGTAAAATCGAACGCTGGGATGTTGAAGATCAAGAGTTTTGGGAAGGCTCCGGGAAGGGCATCGCCAAGCGAAATCTCTGGATTTCCATACCCAATCTACTGCTGGCCTTTTCGGTCTGGCTCTATTGGGGGATGGTCGCCAAGTTCATCCAGAAGGTTCACTTCGCCGATATCAGCCTTTTTAATTTCACCTTCATGAACGGTGGGGAATCCTATTCCGGCGACGCCTACAGAGCGTTGCTGTTCACCTTGCCAGCAGTGGCCGGACTTGCCGGCGCTACCCTGCGCATTCCTAACTCCTTCATGATTTCTATTTGTGGGGGCCGGAACGTCAAGTTCATGACGACTCTGCTCTTACTGCTTCCAGCCTTAGGCGCGGGCCTCGGGCTGCAAAACCCGGAAACGCCATTCTATGTTTTCATTCTTCTAGCGGCCATCTCAGGTGTGGGAGGTGGAGCTTTCGCATCCTCCATGTCCAACATCAGTTTCTTCTTCCCCAAGCGAATGCAGGGCCTTTCCCTGGGACTCAACGCGGGACTCGGCAATCTCGGTGTCAGCGTCATGCAATTCCTCCTTCCCTGGATCATCACTTTTGGCGCTTTCGGTCGTTTGGGAGGCGATCCGGTGGTCATCGGTGACCAGTCGCTCTGGATTCAAAATGCGGGGCTCGTCTGGGTGCCCATTCTGGCCTTCTTCGGCATCCTCGCCTTCTTCTTCATGAACAATTTGCCTCAGCACCGTTGCGGGCCCACACCGGTGGCCATTGCCAAGTATCTTTGGCTGACATTTCTCGGCTTCATAGGAGCGGGAGTGGGCATCACATTGCTCATTCTTCCCTGGGGATCATTCCCCATGCTTATCAAAACTTTCCTCGTGCTTGTCGCCGCCGTATTGACCACGCTCTTTGTCATGAGAACCCTGACACCCAAGGAAACTAAAAAGAACCTGGTGGGTCAGTTCGAGATATTCAACAACAAGCACAATTGGATCATGACCTGGCTCTACACGATGACCTTCGGATCATTCATCGGCTACGCCAACGCATTCCCGAAGCTATCGACGACGTCTTCGGCGTGATTCGAGTGAGCGGCGAGGGGCTGCCCTTGGCGGAGGGCCTTCTCAATCCAAACGCGCCCATCTCTGCGAAATTCATTTGGATAGGCGCTGGAGTGGGCGCCCTTATCAGGCCACTAGGTGGCTGGCTCTCGGACAAACTGGGCGGCGCACGTGTGACGCACTGGGACACCATCGTCATGATCGGTGCCACCATTGGTGCGGGGTATTTTGTTTCGCTGGCGAACCAATCACCCACTCCCGAAAAATACTTCCTGCCCTTCCTGCTTCTATTTGTACTCCTATTCGCCACGACGGGGATCGGCAATGGCTCCACTTTCCGAATGATCCCAATGATATTTTCCAAGGAACAGGCGGGCCCCGTTCTCGGATGGACCTCCGCAATTGCGGCCTATGGCGCGTACTTGATTCCCAAAATCTTCGCCACTCAGATTAAAGCGGGGACGCCCCAGTACGCACTCTACGGCTTCGCCGCCTACTACCTGAGTTGTCTAGTCGTGAATTGGTGGTTCTACGCACGGAAAAACGCGGAGATCAGTTGTTGAGCCTGCCCCCGAAACGAACTCTCGCATTCACTTCAGGAGTCTGAATCGTGGAAATTCGTAACAAAGCCACCCGGATCGATCTCTTCAGTTTGAAGACACCGCAGATGCGGGCCTTTCACATGTCGTGGTTCGCCTTCTTCCTCTGTTTCTTTGCATGGTTCGGTATCGCTCCGCTCATGGCGGTGGTCCGCAATGAACTGGGTTTGACCAAGGAACAGATTGGAAACACGATTATTGCTTCGGTGGCCATCACCATCGTTGCGCGATTGTTCATCGGCTGGTTATGCGACAGAATCGGACCTCGGCTCAGTTATACCTTTCTGCTCATCTTCGGCTCACTACCCGTGATGGCCATTGGTCTGGCCCAGGATTACAATAGCTTCCTGCTTTTCCGTTTGGGTATCGGCGTAATCGGTGCATCCTTCGTGATTACCCAGTATCACACTTCAGTGATGTTTGCCCCCAATGTGGTGGGAACTGCCAATGCCACATCGGCGGGATGGGGCAACCTGGGCGGTGGTGTGACACAAATGGTGATGCCCCTGGTTTTCGCGGCATTCCTCGCCTTTGGATACACAGAGTTTTTGAGTTGGCGACTGTCCATGGTGGCGGCGGGTGCTGTTTGTTTCCTCACGGGCATCGCCTACTACTTCTTAACAACGGACCTGCCAGACGGGAACTTCAAGGAGCTTCGAGAGCGAGGGGAATACACTTCGGTCAAAAAGTCCAAAGGCGCATTCCTAAACGCGGCAAAAGACATCAGGGTTTGGGCACTATTTCTCATCTATGCGGCCTGTTTCGGCATCGAACTGACCATCAACAACATTGCTGCCATCTACTACATGGACAATTTCAGTCTCGGCTTGAAAACAGCAGGTTTGGTGGCAGGTCTTTTCGGTCTGATGAACATCTTCGCCCGCACCTTAGGCGGCTTCATCAGCGATCGCTTCGTTCAGAAAGGCGGATTACGAGGTCGCGTGAAGTGGTTGTTCATCGCACTGCTCATCGAGGGTGTCGCCCTGATCTTCTTCTCGCAGATGAGAGTCATCGCCCTGGCCATTCCCATGATGATCGTCTTCAGCCTTTTCGTGCAAATGTCTGAAGGCGCTACTTACTCCGTTGTCCCCTTCATTAACAAGAAAGCTCTTGGCGCGGTTGCGGGCATCGTCGGCGCGGGCGGAAACATGGGGGCCGTGGCAGCGGGATTCCTTTTCCGCAGCGAGAAGATCAGCTATCCCACGGGTTTGCTCATACTGGGTGGCCTTGTCACCTTGGCGGCATTATTCACCTTCCTCGTAAGATTCAAGCCGGCTGAAGAAGCTGCTGCGGCCGAGGAGTTTGAAACAGCCATGAAGTCTCGCCGCGCAGAAATGGCGGACCGCCCTCCCATCAAAGATCTCATACCCGGTATCAAGCACATTCGCCCCATGGACGCACTACGCATTTACCTGGGTGTCGCACTCGTCATAAAGGGTGTCTACTTCATCATGAACATGTCGGAGGTGGAATCTTCTCTAGCACTGGGGGACAATCTCGGACTGGGGCAGACCATGATCGCCTGGTCAGTAGTGTTTGCCCATATCATTGCCGGGGCGAGTCTGGCTTTAGGATTCATCACACGTGCTGCCGCGGGAGCGAATGCCATCATTTTGGTGGGAGCCGTGGTCGCGAGTCTTACCGGAGGCAGCGATGGGGGAGTTCTGGGGTCGAACCTGAACTTCCAGTTCACCCTCTTCACCTTGTTCTCCCTGCTGCTTCTTGTCTGGCGTGGCTCGGGTCCCTTCTCCGTGGACCATCTGCTCCGGCTGGACCGGGAGAAGGAACCGGAGCTTTTCTAGCGGCGAACTAGTAGAGCGTCTTGAGTGCATCCCAATGCATGAGAATGGTGGCCTGCTCGCCGCATTCCACGGGCAGCGCGCCAATCTGATCTGGGCAGGATGAGTTTTCATGCGTGCAAGGCGAATCGCTTTGAAGGGCGAAATTGCCGTCGCTAATTCCGCAGAACTGAGGATCCTGGCTGATGTTGTTGTCAGTACCAAGGTAGCCGGTCAGTGGGCCGAGGTAGTCTCCTCCGGTATTCCCGAAGATATCGTTGCAAAAAACACTGATTCCTCCACCGCTTCCCTGGACCGGCGAGGAGTTACCCCAGGCGATGATATTGTTGTCCATGTAGAATATGAAGTTTAAATACAGTGAACTCGCGATGGTGGCGAAATTCTCGACAAAGGTATTGTAGTCGAAATAGCCCTGGGTTTCTCCGGCCAAGTAGGCTATGCCAGCATTGAGAGTGGCAGAGTTCTGCCAGCAGATCGAATTGGAGATACTGATATTGCCAGAAGATCCGTCTGCCGAGGCCACGACTCCACCACGATCGTTAGCGTGATTGTTCTCGCAACGGCAGAGATATAGGTTGAAAGAGTTGGTGCCGGCTCCAAACAGGGCTCCGCCCTGATTGGCGAAGTTTAGATTGAAATGGCAGCGGGTCAAATATACCTCGCTTTGATTGCCGTAAATGGCTCCACCGAGCGCGGCTTGATTGTCCTCGAAAACACAATCCACGAAATCGACCCAGACCCCTTCGGCAAACACCGCTCCTCCGTTATCGCCGGGAGCACGGCCGCCTCTGAAGGTGATGTATCGGAAATAGCATCCGGCCTCACCCAGGTCGTCCAGAACAATAGCGCGATGGCTGTCTCGACCGGTTCCTTCACTCAGATCGAAAATCACGTCGGCGGGATCTCCCGTTGCGCCATAGAAGTTGAAATGCTTGCCGAAGAAGCTCAGATCCCAGTTCCCCGCTCCCGTGAAGACTCCCGGACCCAGGGTGATATTCGACTCTGTGGGAAGATCCGCCAGTGCCGATTGAATCGTGGGGTAGTCTCCAGATCCGTCGGGATTGATCACCGCTCCCAGGACTGGAAGGTTAAGCGCGATGAGTATCAAGGCCATCTTTAGCTTCATTTTTGAAATCCTCCCTGGTTCACATCCGAGATTGAGTCTAGCGCAGCCGCGGCGAGGTTCAAGCCGAAAGCTGATCTCTGGAGGCTGATCGCTGGCGGCTCCCCGCTTGACCCCTTTCGGTCCTTTCCCTACTATGCTGCATTACTCATTGAACTTTGGGCACTTCCGCAATTGGCCCGCGGGCCGGAGCAGCAACATGAGCACCCGCAGCAGCAGCATGGACAAGACCTACGATCCCACGACATTGGAGCGCGAGCTCTACGATATCTGGGAACGCGAAGGCTATTTCGAGCCCCGCCCCGACCCGCAAGGCCGAGATCCCTACGTCATTGTGATTCCGCCGCCCAACGTTACCGGGATCCTTCACATGGGTCACGTGCTCAACAACACGCTGCAGGATATTCTCATCCGCTGGAAGCGCATGCAGGGCTATGAGACCCTTTGGGTGCCAGGTAGCGATCACGCGGGCATCGCCACGCAGAATGTGGTGGCGGGCAAGCTGCGCGCGGCCGGACTGAATCCCCGCGAAATGGGTCGTGAAGCCTTCCTGGAAAAAGCCTGGGAGTGGAAGGACGAATACCAGTCGCGCATCATGGGTCAGCTGCGCCGCCTGGGTTGCAGCCTCGACTGGAGCCGCGAGCGCTTCACCCTGGACGAGGGCCTCAGCCGCGCGGTGGGCAAGGTTTTCATCGATCTATTCAATGATGGGCTCATCTATAAGGGTCACTATATCGTCAATTGGGATCCCATGTATCAGACCGCCCTCAGCGACGAAGAAGTGGAATTCAAGGAGGTGCAGGGCAAGCTCTGGCATTTCCGCTATCCCATGGAAGATGGGGAGGGCTACCTGGTGGTTGCGACTACCAGGCCCGAGACCATGCTGGGCGATACCGCCGTCGCCATCAACCCGACTGACGGGAGCAAAGATAGCTTCCGCGGCAAGCGCTGCACCCTGCCCCTGGTGGGACGCAGTTTGCCTATCATCGAAGATGAGTTTGTGGACCCCGAGTTCGGCACCGGCTTCGTGAAAGTGACCCCTGCCCACGATCCCAACGACTTCGACATGGGCAAACGACACAAACTTGAAGAAGTGGTGGTCATCGGCCCCGATGGACATATGAACGATGCCGCCGGCGAATTTGCGGGTATGGATCGTTTCAAGGCGCGCAAGGCCATCGTGGCCAAGATGGAAGAACTCGGCCTGGTTGAAAAGATCGAAGACTACACTCACTCCGTGGGACACGGTGATCGCAGCGGCGTGCCCATCGAGCCCTATCTATCAGACCAGTGGTTCGTGAAGATGAAGCCCCTGGCCGAAGCGGCCATCGAGGCCGTGAAAAGCGGCGAGGTCACGCTCACGCCGCCGCGCTGGGAAAAAACCTACATGCACTGGATGGAGAATATCCGCGACTGGTGCATCAGCCGACAGTTATGGTGGGGGCATAGAATTCCCGTGTGGACGAACTCGGAGAACAGTGAGCAGAAGGCCAGCCTGGATTGTCCCGGTGATCCCAAGAACTGGACCCAGGATGAAGATGTGTTGGTCACCTGGTTCTCCAGTTGGCTCTGGCCCTTCAGCGTGCACGATTGGCCCGACGAGACCGAGGCGCTGAAGAAATACCATCCCAGCAGCGATCTGATCACCGCCCCGGAGATTCTCTTTTTCTGGGTGGCGCGCATGATCATGGCCAGCAAACGCTTTGTCGGTGAAAAGCCATTCGACCGCGTTTTCCTGCATGGCATCATCCGCGACAAGCAGGGCCGCAAAATGAGCAAGAGCCTGGGCAACAGTCCCGATCCCCTGGACCTCATGGATCAGTATGGCGTGGACGCCGTTCGATTCTCCATGACCATGCTCACGCCCTGGGGCGGCGACTATCTCTTCGAAGACAATCACATGGAGATGGGGCGCAACTTCGCCAACAAGCTCTGGAATGCCAGTCGCTACGTGCTTGGTCACATGGATGAACATGGAATTGAAGCTGAACTCACCGGCGCCGCCGGAGAAGACGCTTTTACAAACTGGATCGCCGCCGAGTGGAAGGGTGTTCCCGCCGCAAAACTCGGCGAAAGAACCATGGAGGATCGCTGGATTCTCAGTCGCTTGGCTGCGGTAAAGGAGAAGGTGGATAGTGACCTGGCAGACTTCCGCTTCAATGACGCCGCTCGCGCCCTCTACGATTTCTTCTGGAAGGAATACTGCGATTGGTATCTGGAACTGACCAAGCCCCGGGTCTTCGGCGATGACCCGGCCGCGCGCCTGCGCGCCTTGACCACGGCCGGCTCCGTGCTAAACGCCACCCTGCGTATGCTGCATCCTTTCATGCCCTTCATCACTGAGGCCATCTGGGAACGCATTCCCGGGGCCGAGGACCGCATCATCGCCGCGCCCTGGCCTGCGCCTCCGGCCGAGTTCCGTGACGAACAGTCTGAAACCGAACTGGCCTTCCGCATGGATGTGATCACGGCTATCCGCAATCTGCGGGCCGAAGCTCGGCTCAATCCCGGTAAGCAGATCCGCCTGATCTTCCGCACGGATCGCGAAGATCGAAAGGGGCAGCTGGAATCGGCGCGTCCCTTCCTGGCCAGCCTGGCCAAGGTGGAAGAGTTCACCGTGGAAGCACCCGGCGGCGAGAAGCTGAAGAATGCCTCCAGCGCGTTTTTGGACGGTTTGGAAATCTGGATGCCGCTGGCCGGACTCGTTGACCTGGAAGAAGAAGCCGCACGCCTGCGCAAGGAAGTGGCCAAGGTTGATAAGGAAGTGAGCGGCATGGAGCGCAAACTCGGCAGCGAAGGTTTCACCGCCAAGGCGCCCCCCGAAGTGGTGGATGGCGTGCGCGAGAAACATCGCCTAGCCAGCGAGCAACTTGCGAAACTACGTGAGAGCCTCGCCAATCTGGAGGATGTCTGATGAATCCCGAGCGCACCATCGGCGAAACCCTGCGCATCGCGCGGGAAGGTAAGGCCCTGACCCTCGAAGAGGTGCGGGACAAGACACGCATCGCCCTGTCAGTGTTGCACGCCCTGGAGCGCGATCGTTTTAGTGAGCTTCCCGGCCCAATCTACGTGAAGAATCATATTCGGGTGTTGTCGGAACTGCTCAACCTCGACCGCGATTCCTTGCTCGAGCGGTACGAAGAAGCCGTCACCGGCGAGAAGGCTCAGCCGGCGGAAGAAGCGGTTTGGTCTGAGGAAAACGTGCGTGAAGTGCGATTCTCGGGCTGGCGTCCCGGGCGTCTGTTCTGGATCGTGACTATCGCCGTTGTGGCCATAGGGCTCTTCATCATCTGGGCCCCCTGGAAATACTTCGGGAGAAGCGAAGGCGTGACGCCGGTGTCCATCGAAAACGATGCGCCAGCGGAAACGGTTTCCCTGCCCGCCTTGCCCCTGGAAGATTTTCCCTTCCTGCCCGAAGGCTACGATGTGTCCGATCTTTCCCAGAATGAACAGTCCATTATGCTTCGCATCGAGGCCGGCGGAAACGCCCGTGTTATCGTGAACGTGGACGACCGGCGCAACATCTTCCGCGATCTTGAAGCGGGTAGTGTGTGGGTGCTGGAAGGCGAAGAGTACTTCTACTTCAGCGCTATCGACTTGGATAAACTCACATTGAGTCTTGACGGGGAAGCGCTGATCTTGCCCGAAGCGCCGGGTGGCGAGATCAGCGGCTATCGCATCGACGCGGCCAGTGTGGGAAGGGTTCAATAAAGACCCTAGGCCATGTTTGCGCGGGATTCGTGATGGATACACCAAGGAAATGATACAGCGAGAAGGTGAATGGAGGACGAGGAATGCCGAAAAGTATCAAGGGCACTCAGACTGAAAAGAATCTACTGATAGCTTTCGCCGGAGAGTCTCAAGCCCGCAGCCGATACACCTTCTTCGCATCAGCAGCCAAGAAAGAGGGCTTGGTGCAGATATCGAACATCTTTGAAGAAACTGCGAATCAAGAGAAAGAGCACGCCAAGAGGTTCTTCAAATTTCTCGACGGTGGAGAGTTACAGATTACCGAATCATTTCCTGCGGGGAAGATCGGATCGACCTTGGAAAATTTGAAGGCCGCCGCTTCGGGTGAGGATCATGAGTGGCAGGAGATGTATCCCTCTTTCGCAAAGGTCGCTAGAGATGAAGGTTTTGAGCAGATCGCCGATATTATCGAAGCTGTGGCGATAGCCGAAAAGCAGCATGGAAAGCGCTATCGGGATCTGGCCGGAAATTTGGAGGCGGGTCGAGTATTCAAGCGAAATGGGATGGTTGTATGGAGTTGTAGAAATTGCGGATTCCTCCATGAAGGTGAGGAAGCACCCGATCTTTGTCCTGCCTGTGCCCATGCGCAAGCTCATTTTGAGTTGTTGGGGGAGAACTGGTAGCTCAAGAACCCTGAGGTTTGTCTTGTCCCGCTTCAAACTCAAAGCCCCTTTCAAACCCACGGGCGATCAGCCTCAGGTCATCAAGCAATTGACCGAAAGCATCCTGGCAGGGAACAAGTACCAGACCCTTCTCGGCGTCACCGGCAGCGGCAAGACCTTCACCATGGCCAATATCATCGCGGCCCCGGACCGCACCACGCCCATTAACAACCGCAACAAAACCTTGGCGGCTCAGCTCTACGGCGAGTTCCGAGGCTTATATCACGACAACGACGTGGAGAACTTCATCAGCTACA
>JACNKJ010000407.1 GCA_014382085.1 bacterium | reverse complement strand
GGCAGTGAGGTGGTGGAGCGTGGGCATCACGGGGGAGTCGGAGTTGGTATGATGGGGGGGTGGAAGCAATTGGAAGAGGCCAGTGACAATGAGCCCTGCCGGCTGAGGGATCAGGCCGGTTTTGGTTTCGCCCTCACCGGTGCTCGTTGGTTGGGATCTCGCGTGAAATTGACCTTCGACGTGGAAAGCAGTTTGCACGACACCAACCTGGCGGATGTCCAGGCGAACTTCGTCACCTTCACCTTCGGTATACGCGGTCACTTCCTGGAGCGCGGGCCCATCAGGCCCTACCTGCGAGGAAGCTTCGGTGGATCAAAGACCGCTATCGAATCGGTGAACGGAAGCGGCGAAAGGCTCGAGCTTTCCGGCATGGCCGCCATTATGGGCGCAGGTCTTCACCTGGCTCCCGCCAAACGCCTGCGCTTCGATCTGGAAATCAACCACAGTGTCATCGAGTATGGAGACGCCTCGGTGATTCTTGATTCCGTCTACGTGGGCACGCGCATCAACAAAGCTGCCAACGCCACGCGTATTCGCTTCGGCACCTTATTCCTTCTATAAAAAACCCCGCCCGATTGGGCGGGGTCAATTCCAGGACTGTAAGCTAGGGTCTAGTAGTCGGACTTGACCTTGCTCCAGTTGCTGTTTTCGGAAGCAGTGCTGCCGCAGCAAACATAGACGCCCCAGTCAAACAGGAACGTGGCATCGCCACCGGCGCCGTCAGCAATTTCCATGTAGAAATCGCCACCGGAAGCGGCGCCACCGAAAGTCGCGGCGAAGCCGGCGGGGCTTTCAATGGCGGGCAGGAAGCAGCCGGGCTCGATGGCCGCGGGGCAGTCGCCTTCACCCAGGGGTACTCCACCATTGTCACTGAAGGTGTAGACGCCGAACAAGTCGCCGCTGCAACCACAACAACCGTCGTAGGCACAGCCATCAAGGTTAGGACGACAGAGGGCGGACACGGGACCGAAGTCCATGATGCCATCGTTGTTCTCATCGTAGTACAGGTCGATGACCAGGTCACCGCACCAAGTCTGCTCGATGTTGACGCTCAGAATCACGTCGGTGATGGTGCAGCCGGAGGCGGTGCCCACGGGACCGTAGCGAAGAGGGCCAGCGGTGTTGTCGAACTGTTCGTTGACATCCATGCCGGTGTAGTCGCAGCCGCTGGTGTCGCACTCGGTGCGATCCACAACCACGTTGCTCTCGGTGAGGGTGTCCTTGGTCTCGAGGGCGAAAGCCGGCAAGGCCAGAACGAAGATGCTCAGTAAGATGGTAACAAGCTTCATGGAGTAATCCTCCGGTTGAGTTCTCAGATGAATTTCAAAGTTGTCTTTGTGACGATCTTCGAAAGCAAGTCCTGATCCGATATATCGTGGATTCGCCTGTAAATTATATCTACCCGAAAGCAATCATTCAAGTAGTGAATCCATGCTTTCCCAAGAGATCTCTTTGTCTTAAAACAACTTAGAGTCTCCGCTCGGATACGATCCTACCCAAAGCAAAAACCCCGCCCATATGGGCGGGGCTCTAAAACTTGTTACTAAAAACAAGGCCTAGTAATCAGTCTTGACGCGGCTCCAGTTGGTGTCCTCGGTGGCAGTGGTGCCACAGCAGACATAGACGCCAAAGGCGTTCAGAGTGGTTGCGTCACCACCGGCGCCATCAGCGATCTCCAGGTAGAAGCTACCGCCAGCGGCAGCGCCACCAAAGGTATCGGCGAAGCCAGCGGGGCTTTCAATGGCAGGCAGGAAGCAACCGGGCTCGATAGCCGCGGGGCAGTCCACTTCACCCAGGGGATCCGCACCATCGTCACCGAAGGTGTAGACGCCGGCCAGGTCGCCGCTGCAGCCGCAGCAGCCATCATAGGCGCAGCCATCAAGGGCGGGACGACAGAGGGCCGAAACCGGACCGAAGTCGTAGACGCCATCGTTGTTTTCGTCGTAATACAGGTCGATGACGAGGTCACCACACCAGGTCTGGACGATATCAACGGCCAGAACCACGTTGGTGATGGCGCAGCCGCCATTGGTGGCCAAGGGACCGTAAGCGTAGGGGCCTTCGGCGTCGATGGTCACGCCAACAGTCATTTCAGTGTAGTCACAACCATCAACATTACAGTCGACGCGAACGCCGGCGGTATCGGTGTTGTTGGGAACTTTCAACTCGTTGGCAAACGCTGGGATGGCAAGCGCAACGATGCAAAGTGCGATCAGCAGTTTCATTCGATGACCCTCCTCGTTGGAAATCTTCGACCGTGTCCGTCAGGGTGTCCCACGAACTCGGCCTATTAAGCTAAATGGATGCAGTATACCGAGGTAATGCCCCTAAATCCTAATCTTTCTAAGGCCTCGGAGTCAATGGTAAACGCTGTATTGAAGCAATTTCCATGACTACAAGGTAAATGAAATCCCCGGCGAAGGTCGCCGGGGATGGGAAAAAGGAATGAATTTACTTCAACAATATGGCCTTTGAACTATGAGTACCCTCTCTCGTAAGGAGTTGGACAAAATAGACCCCGCTGGCGACGAATTGACCCGAATCGTTGCGACCATCCCAACTGGCTCATGGGGGCCCTATTCCCAGAAACCACTGGCCAGATTTCGGACTTTCCGGCCTGTTGCATCCAATACGATGAGATCAATCTTCTGGGAGGCTCAACTTTACAGCCCCTCACGGGTCCGATAGCCTGAATCGGTTCGATTAGGACGCTTGATAAAGGCAGAAGGGAATGCGGGACATGCAAGTAATGGCGAAACGCAGCCTGAGTCAGAAGATCGGTCTCGTCCTGGGATCAGTAATTTTCTTCGCCACGCTTTGCTTTGCCGATTTTTCCCCCGGCAATCCCGCCGTGACGAGGATGGCGGCTGTGGCCCTACTCATGGCTACGTGGTGGATCACCGAGGCCATTCCCTTATGGGCCACGGCCCTTCTTCCTCTCCTTCTTTTTCCGCTTCTGGGAATCCTCCCGGGGAAATCCAC
>JACNKJ010000182.1 GCA_014382085.1 bacterium | reverse complement strand
ACTGGGGAAGGTGATCACGGCGCAGGCCTCGGTCGTGGCGTAGTTGATCGTGGCGCTACCGGAACCAACGTTCTCGCAGTAGTCCTCGACCCGATACTCGACGGTATTGGCACCAAGGTCGAGTTGATCGCCAGTAATGCGAGTTGTCGCCAGCATGTCGTCGTCCCACGCGCCTAAAGCCGTTCCGTTCAGGAATAGACGGCCGCGGACGAAGTTGGGCTCCGTCACGCTTATCGCGAGATCGACGACTTGGTTATTGTACAAGTCGGTCGTAGCCGGAGTGAGAGTTACTACGGGGTCGGTCGTATCGTTACAAAGCACCACATCGACCTTCTCCGAAGTCTCGTTGCCCTCACCATCCTTCGCAACCACCTCGACTTCCACCTCGCCACAATCGGCGGGGAAGTCGCTGGCGCTCACGTCGAACTCGAAGTTGTAGCTCGCGGCGTCAGTGAGAGCCACGGATTCAACTTCCTCTCCGTCCACATAAAGCGTAACGGAGGCCAGGCCAGGATCCGTATCCCGCGCGGTACCTTCAACAGTGAAGGCCTCGCACATGGAATCATCCTGGTCTGGAGAGTCGATGGTGACAACGGGAGGGATCTCATCCGGCGCCGGGTCAGTCGTGCACCCGACGAACCAGAGGCTCACCGCCAGAACAGCGATAAAGCCAATGAAAAGCTTCCGTGTCATTTTGTTCCTCTCTCCTCTTCAGGTAAGCTGCCCGTAAAAGACATACTAAAACTGGGCAGGCACGCAATTACGGCCACCCCATAAGGGTGACCATTTCGGAGTTTTGCCAAAGTCGGAAAAACCCGTCAATCTATTTCTAAACCCAAAGTTAACTTCAACATCCTCGGTCCTGGAAAGGCCGCGGAAAGGATCTTCAGATTCCCCAATCGCGTCAAGCGGTAACTTGTCTCTTCCACAAAAAAAGAGAAGCTCCGCTGAAACGCTTCAAAGGAACTCTCTGGGTACGAGGATCGGGGCGCAGAGTCAAGCAAGGTGGGCCGATCCTTTGATCCGATGTCGAATCTATGTCCGGTGCGAAGGGACGGAATTGAACCGCCGACACGCGAGTTTTCAGCCCGCTGCTCTACCGACTGAGCTACCTTCGCAAGAACGCCTACTCAAACAAATGAGGACGATCCTGTCAAGCGGGTTGCGCCCATGGATTTATCGTGGGTTGAGGAAATTCCAGGCAGATTGGACAATGTCGCTCAACTCCAACTTCTCCGCGCGCCAAGCTAGCAGATCCCATGCCTTCCCCACATCGGCCACTAATAGCGCAGGATCTCCTTCTCTTCTAGTAGTTTCCGACACTTTTAGGGGCAATCCGGTCACATTTTTAACGCAGTCCGCGACCTCTCTGACCGAAAATCCGCTGCCCGTGCCTAGATTCATGGCAGTTCGGAGGCCGTCGCCCAAGGCGTCCAATGCCTTAAGATGAGCCTGGGCTAGGTCTTCCACATGGATATAGTCCCGAATGCAGGTTCCGTCGGGTGTCGGGTAATCCTGGCCGAAGATCTTCAGCTCGCCGCCCGTGGCCGCCGCCTCCAGAGCCAGGGGAATCAGGTGGGTTTCGGGATCGTGACGCTCGCCGTGATCATCCATCGCCCCGGCCGCATTGAAGTACCTGAGGCTGGCGTAATCCAGGCCCAGGCCGGGGGCCACGTGCTCCAGGGTTTCCTCGATGGCCAGCTTGGTGCCCCCGTAGGGATTCACGGGCCGGCGGGGATCGTCCTCTTTAAAGGGACGCCCTTCCCCCATGCCGTAGACGGCCGCCGAGGACGAGAAAACTAGCTTGCGCACGGGGCTGTCGGCGATGGCCTCCATAAGAGCCAAGAACCCGCCCAGATTCTCGCGGTAGTAGCCGAGGGGATCGGCGATGGAGTGGGAGACAATACTCAGAGCGGCGAAGTGCACCACGGCCTCGCTATCCGCGAGCAACTCATCCATGAGGTCCCGCTGGCGGATATCCCCATGCACAAATCGGATGGGCTCGGGCACCACATCTCGATGGCCCGTGGATAGATTGTCCAGCACGGTTACTTCGTGGCCCGCCGCCAGGGCGCTGCGAATGAAGGTGCCGCCGATGTATCCTGCACCTCCGGTGACCAATAGCCTCATTTGCTTCCTTCCCGATCCTTGATCCATAGCGCAAGGTATTGTCCCGTAAGCGATTCCGCGACTTTCGCTACTTCCTCGGGGCTTCCCTGGGCCACAATGCGACCGCCGGTGTCGCCCCCCTCGGGACCCATATCGATGAGATGGTCCGCGGCTAGCAATACCTGCAGATTGTGCTCCACCACCAGCAAAGAGTGGCCGGCTTTGAGCAAACGCTGAAAAACCGCCAGGAGCATGCGCACATCCTGTGGATGGAGCCCCACCGTAGGTTCATCCAGCACATAGAGATAGCGCTCTTTGCCCGGCTGGGCGAGTTCCCGGGCGATCTTGAGTCGCTGGCTCTCACCGCCCGAAAGACTGCTGGCGCCCTGACCCAGGGGCAGATAGCCCAGGCCCACTCGATGGAGCATCCAAAGCTTCTCACCCAGGGCGTGTCGCCCTGAGAAAAAGTGGATGGCCTCGTCCACGGTGAGGGCCAAGACCTCTGCGATGTTCCTTCCCTTGTAACGCACTTCCAAGGTTTCCGGCCGGAAGCGGCTGCCCAGGCAGCTTTCGCAGGGCACGAAGAGATCGGCCATGAAGACCATCTCCAGCTTCACCGATCCCAGACCCTGGCATTCGGGGCAACGCCCCTCCTTGCTGTTGAATGAGAAATGGGTGGGGCTCATGCGGCGAGATGCGGCATCGGGCATGGAGGCGAAGATTTCACGGATGTGCTGGAAAGCGCCGATATAGGTAGCCGGATTGCTGCGGGGACTCTTGCCCAGCGGGCTCTGATCCACCACACGCACCTCGCGCACCCGCTCGGCTCCGCGAAGACGGGTGTAGGGATCCCCGGGCTGGGCCTTACCGCCTCCACGCCGCAGTGCGGGCACCAGGACGCCGGAAACCAGGCTGGTCTTGCCCGAGCCCGAAACGCCCGAAACGCAGACCAACTGCCCCAGGGGCACTTCTACGTCCACATTCTTGAGATTGTGCAGTCTGGCACCATCGAGCTTAAGGGAACCCTTGGCCTTTCGGCGCTGATCGCCGCCGGGCACGAGGATTTCTTTCTTGGCCAGGAAGCGCAAAGTCACCGAAGGATGATCATGGCTGACCTTGGGTAATTTCCCCAAAGGCCCTTGGTAGACCACTTCACCGCCCTGGACGCCGCTGCCCGGCCCCATGTCAATGAGCTGGTCGGCGCGGGCGATGAGATCCAGATCGTGCTCCACCACCAGCACGCTGTTGCCCTTCTCCCGCAGGTCTTCCAGTGTCTCCATAAGACGCTCGGTGTCGCGGGCATGCAGGCCGACGGTGGGTTCATCCAGGGCATAGACGGTATCGGTGAGGTGGCTGCCCAAGGCGTTGGCCAGGTGAATACGCTGGAATTCCCCGCCGGAAAGGGTGCGGGTGAGGCGATCCATGGTGAGATAGTGCAGACCCATTCGCACCAGAAAACGCAAGCGTCCGCGAAGTTCCTCAAGAACGCGATCCACGCCCTTGGATTTTCCGTCCCCGAGGCCGAAATCATCGATGGCCGCCTCGGCCTTGCCCAGGGAGAGCCGGTAGAACTCCGGTAAAGTCCAGTCACCCAGGCGCACAGAGGCCACATCCGGTCGCAAGCGACTACCCTTGCAATCAGGACAGTCCTGCTCGGTCATAAATCGCCGCGAGAAGAATCGCGCGTACTTTTTGTAGCCCTTGGACCTAACACCTTCCAGCCAGGGAATGACTCCCTTGAAGCCCTTTTGCCCGTAGAGCAGTTTCTCCCGCACGGGCTCGGGCAAGGAGCGGAAGCTGGAGTTGGTGGGAATGCCGTTCTCGCGGCAGTAGATCAGCAACTTTTCCTGAAAGTGATCGAAGCGTTTGGAGGCCCAGGGCGCCAGGGCGCCCTCATCCAGGGAAGCCTTGGCATCGGGCACCACCAAACTCTCGTCGAACTCCAGGGTATTGCCGTAGCCACGGCACTTGGGACAGGCCCCCTCGCTGTGCTGGAAGGAGAAATAAGCCGGTCCGGGTTCAGGCAGTTCCACCTCGCACCAAGGGCAATGGGATCCTTCGGCGAAGCGGGCCAGTTCGCTGCCCTCACGATCATGGGCCGCCACCCGACCCTCATCCTCTCGATAGGACGTTTCCACAGCCTCGGCCAGACGGCTGCGGTTTTCCTCATCCAGTCGGATGCGGTCGGCCAGCACCTGCAGCTTTCCGCTTTTCAACTCGGCCAGGGGCAGAGTTTCCAGCCTGGCCACCTTGCCGCCGACCAAGACCCGCGTGTAGCCGCGGGTGAGCAGCAGTTCCCGCTGGGCCTCGGGATCGGCGCCCTTGCGAATGCGGAATGGAAACACCAGAAGCACATCCCGACCGGGATGCTCTTTCAGCAGGTGATCGGCCACCTCGGCGGGACTGTCGCGCCTCACCTCTCGCCCGCAGCTCGGACAGTACTGGGTGCCCGCGCGTGCGAAGAGCAGGCGCATGAAATCCGCGATTTCTGTGTAGGTCGCCACCGTGGACCGGGAATGCAGCACTGTGTTTTTCTGCCGGATGGCCACCGCAGGTCCGATGCCCTCCAGGGAATCCAGTTCGGGTCGCCGCAATCGTTCGAGGAATTGCCGGGTGTAGGTTGAGAGGCTCTCCACGTAGCGACGCTGACCTTCGGCATAGATGGTATCGAAGAGCAGGCTGCTCTTGCCCGAACCGCTGACTCCGGATATCACCACGAGCTTGCCGCGGGGAATATCCAGGTCGAGGTTCTTCAGATTGTTTTCGCGCGCGCCGCGAAGTCGGATGCAATCCATGGGCATTCCCCAGTTGGTGTGATCCTCGAACTTAGCAAAGGGAGGAAAGCAGATCAACCATGGCCGCGAAGCGTGGCATCTGGCCAACGCCAACCTTAAATGCTATCGTGGCTCCATGCCTACTTTCCCCGAAGCAGAATTTCACAAACTCTGGCAGACCCTTGAGCGTCTTCTCGCGCCCGACGGCTGCCCCTGGGATCGCAAACAGAAGGCCGCCGACCTGGCGCGATTCATGGTCGAGGAAGGCCAGGAATGGCGCGAGGCCGTGGATGAAGGCGACCCGGCCCATCAGGCCGAGGAACTGGGCGACCTCGCCTTTCTGATGATGTTCGGCTTGCAGCGCCTGGCCGCCGACGAGGGAATTGAGCCCAGCGAGGCCCCACGTCTGGCCGATGAAAAACTACGACGCCGGCATCCCGACTTGTTCGGCGAAGCCGAGCGCGCGGGTAGTCTGGAAGCCCAGACGCGCCGATGGGAAGCGATCAAACGGGAGGAACGCGGCGACGAGGATGGGGGTCTGCTCAAGCGACTCCCCCGCAGTATGGGCGCTCTGGCCAAAGCCCATCGCTATCAGGACAAGGCCGCCAGCGTGGGTTTCGACTGGCCTCAGCTTTCTGGCGTGCTGGACAAGATGGAGGAAGAACTCGGCGAGCTGCGGGAGGAGCTGGTTCCCCTGGCCGATCTCCCCACACCACCGGGCGAGGGAAGCCCGTCCACGCGATTTCGGCGAAAACTCGACGATCCCTCCCTCGCGCGGGTACGTGATGAGATCGGCGACCTCTTCTTTGTCCTAGCCAATCTTTGCCGTTGGCTGGATATGGACGCGGAAGATGTGGCCGAGGATGCCAACACCAAATTCCTGCGCCGTTTCTCCGGCATGGAGTCGCGCCTGAAGGAAAGCGGCGCCGCGCTGGAGGAATCGAGTCTTGAGGAAATGGAAGCCCAGTGGCAGGGCTTCAAGGCCGAGTCGGAGTAGAATCCCCTAGAAATCCATAGCACGGCTGATGCCGATGGACTGTTGCACCCGCGGAAAGTGCGGCTCGAAGTTCGTATCGAAGTCATCGCGGGACAGATTCATATCCAAAGCCAGATGCAGGCGAATGCCGCGAGGTAACGCGGTGCCATAGCCCAGCGCCAGTTGGATAAGATTTTCGCGGCGATCCAATCCGAGATCCGGATGATAACCCTCCACCACCCATTCGCCGAATAGCTCGCTGTCGCCATTTTGAAAAAGCAGGCCAAGCCCTGCCATAGGCTGATTGAGGGTAGAGCCCTCTCCGGCGGGGTAAAAGTGCGGGAAGGGCATCCAGGGATCGTCCGGATCGGCCGAAGGCGCGTAGCCCGAACCCTCCTCGCCGCGGTTCAGGCGGCGGCCGAACATGAGGCTGATCCAGGTTCGTGGAAATTGCTGACCATCGAAAAGACGCCATTCGGCCAGGGCTCGCAGTTCCATGTCACGGCCTCCGGCTTCGGGACCGGGATATCCGCTCGCCATGGGCAATCGCAGGTTCAATTGGCCGGCCAGGCGAAGTCGATCCCAGGGCAGTGGCGGTGAAATTTTGAGAGACAGATCCCCCGCGCCCAGGCTCCCCGCCCGGTCGCTACCGCCGGTGGCCAGCCAGAGTTCGCCATCGAGGGTGTCCACCGAACGATAGCGCTGCACGCCGCTCAACCCGGCGCCCAATTCCAGGAACCCGCCCAGGCCCAGGCCCAAATCCAGACGCGGTTGGAAAAAATGGAAGCGGGAGGCCCGGCCCACGTCCTGGAAGTAGTAGCTGGCCATCAGGAGCATTTCGAGTTGGGAATTAGGCAGGGGCCGTACCGAAGGCATGCGCCAGAGACCGTTGCTCTCCGGCATGCCGAAGCCGGCCCAAGACGGACCGGCTCCCAATAGGATCAGCAAAATGACAAGTTGCCGCATGCCCGCGGACATCAATCGCCTGTTGTTTCTTCGGCGGCGGACGCTTCCTCGGCTTCGGCGGCGGGCTCCTCGCCTTCCTTCACATGCTTCATCTCGTCCACAAAATTCAGTCGCAGGAAGGTGATGGCTTCCTGAAGCGCCTGCTCTTCTTCGCGTACCAGATTGCCGCGAGTTTTGCGTTCGAGAGATTCCAGCACCGCGATGGTTCCCCTCACGGCTTCCAGGTTGCGTTCAACTTTGCCCGACATGGGATCGGCGACCTTGCCCAAATGGGCTAGGCCGGCCTGGTGATGCGCCATAATCAGGCTCAGGAAATTCATATCCAAGGTCTTCTCGTCGCTCACGATGCTCCTAAAGATTTTCCAGCAAGTGGCGCCGCGTACTCACCAAGACGAAGTCCGCGCCTTCCTTGCCCTGATTCATGAGACGATGCTCCTTCGCCTCGGTGAAGTGCAGGCTGTCACCTTCGTTGATTCTATACTCCTCGCCGCCGGAAACAAAATTCAATTTTCCGCGCTCGCAAAGCACGGTGACTTCGCCCGCTGAACGGCTGTTTGAGAAAAACAACTCTGAATCACTATCCAGGTGGATCTTGTAGATCTGCAAATGCCCACCCGGAATGCCCTGTGTGAGCGGCTGATAGTAACCCGAAGTTGTGGCGAGAGGACTGCGCTCCCGCTCTTCAAAACGGATACGGCTCACTTCTTCCAGATTACGACTTTCCAGGAAGAAGGATGTGTCCTTGCCCAGAGCCCCCGCAATGCGAGAAAGCGCGCCCACCGTTGGGCTGGTCTTGCCGCGTTCAATTTCCGAAATATGCGTCGCCGAAACCTTGCTGGACCCTTCGACGTCTTTGAGGGTCATCCCACGGGCTTTGCGCACACGCTTGATCCGTTGTCCGAGTTCCTGAATTTCCATCTCGTCTCCTAGATCTTGAAGCTGGGTACGGTGACCACCCAAGCTTCACAGGGTCCCTCGCCAATGTTCTCGATACGATGTGGATTGGATGCGTGATAGTGAAGACTGTCGCCTTCCTTGAGCACATACTGCCCCTCATCCACGTGTACCTGTAAAATGCCTTTGAGCAGCAGGATGAACTCTTCTCCCTCATGACGATTCACATCGCCCGAGGAAACGGCACCTTTGCCCCAGGTCATCTTCATGAAGGAAATGCGTGAGTGCGGGATGGAACCCGATAAGGATTCCAATTCCACCGGAGGTTCCACGAAACGGAAACGCCGGCGCTTGCTCTTGGCGACAATGCTGATGCCGGGAAGTTCATCGGCCTCCACGAAATAGGAAGGCTCCTCGCCCATGGCCTGGGCGATTCGCGTGAGCGCACCCACGGTGGGACTGCTCTTACCACGTTCGATTTCGGAGATGTGCGTGGCGGAAACTCCGCTGGTCTCCTCGATCATTTTCAGAGTGAGCTTCTTCTCCAGACGATAGCGCTTTAAGCGTTCGCCGATTTCGCTTTTATCCAACTGCTCCATGATCACCTCGAATGGGATTTTCGGGTTTCTGGGTCGGGAACAAAGTAAAAAGACCGCCCGATGCGGTCAAGATTTCATAAGAGATTTCTGATTCTCGGTACAAATATCCGCTAAAGAGCGTTTACTCCCTGATATCTTCAACACGCCGGTAGCGGACCAGCTTATCCAGCAAATCGCGGAGGAAAACCACACCCAGAGCACTTCCGTCCAGATCCGTGACCACGGTGAACTTGCTGTGGGTGAACTGCAACTCGTCGATGAGATCGAGCATGGGTCGACTGGCCGGTACCGTGCGCAGGGGCTCGGCCAGGGTTTCCAGGGACTGGTCGGCCGCCTGAGACAGGAGCTTCAAGCTGGAAACGAAGCCTTCCAATTTCGAACTACCCTGACGGAAGAGGAATATCCGCGAGGCCATCTGATCCCCCTGCTGCTTCACGAGTTCCCCCACCGTACCCTGAATGGGAAAGAGGGTCAGGACCGACATGGGGCGCATGAGCGAGCGTGCCGTCAGCTGGTTCAGCAGGGCGATGCGACCGATGAGAATTTCCTCTTCATGCGCCACAGCGCCTTCCTCGCGGCCCGTCTCCACATGCAAACGCACGGTTTCCCAGCTGAGGGGGATCTCACCCTTGGGGGGCCCACCGGAGATAACTCTGCCCAGCAAGCGGCTGAGGGCTTCGATGACCCAGAGAATGGGCCAGAGTACCCAGGCCAGGGGGATAAGGAGCAAGGAAACCCATCGAGTGAGCCGGTCGGCGTAGACACCACCGAGGCCCTTAGGCAGAATTTCGCCAAAGAGAAGTACCACGGGGACCACCCAAATCGTGGCCATCATGTCTATGCCCAATGCGGGCAGTTGCCAATCCAGTTTTTTCAGGAAGTCTTCGGTAAGCAAAACTGCGGTCACGGAAGCCAGGACATTGAATACATTGGTCCCTAAAAGAATGACCGCCAGCATGCGCTCGGGATGCCGATAGAGTCTTTCCGCGAGGCCGCCGAGTCGTCGCCCTTCATCCCGCGACGCGCGTTGGCGCATGCGATTACTCGAGACCATGGCCGTCTCGCTACCCGAGAAGAAAGCCGAGCCCACGATGGCCACGAGCATCATGATCACCCAGGCGTTCATGACAGACGCTCCAGTTTCAAGGTACGCAAGGCCGGGCCTTCCGCATCCAGGACGGTCCAGCGCAGCCCGGCAATTTCGCAGACACTGCCTTCCTCGGGCACCTCACCCAGTTGCTCCATGAGATATCCGCCCAGGGTTTCACTTTCACCACTGCTCAGGGGCTGGCGAAGGATTTCAGAGGCCTCTTCCAGTTCCATGCGCGCCGAGGCGATCAGGGTATTCTCGTCGGGCATATAGAAGCGCTGGCTTTCAAAATCTCTCCGGTTGAGAATATTCCCGATAAGGATCTCGAAAAGGTCTTCCAGGGCGGCCAACCCTGCAAGGGATCCATATTCGTCCAAAACCACGGCCAGAGTTTCGTTTTCGTCGAGCATCTCACCCAGGAGCGGACCGGCCATCTGGCTCTCGGGGCAAAACCGCACCGACCGTGACAAGGTCGAAACCGCCTCCTCCGAGTTCTCCCGACCAAGCAGATCAGCCGCGTGGAGAATTCCCACAACTCGATCGGGGCTTTCCCGGAAAATGGGGATTTTGGAGTAGCCCTCCTCCCGTACCTTTTCCACGGCCTCTCGTATGGGCACATTGTCTTCAAGCAGGAAGATGTCCACGCGGGGCGTCATGGTTTCGGACACGGGAGTGTCGCCCAACTCGAAGACGCCGTTGACCATCTCCATTTCCTTCTCACCCAGAGGCCCTTCCTCCATGGCTACCTTCACCAAGGCGAGAAGATCCTCTTCCTGTAGACCCTGGCGATCCCCAGGGAAAACACGCTGCAGAACATTGCGGAACCGCAGGCTCAGTCGCTCCAGCGCACCGGCCACAGGCCCCAGCGTTCGATGGGCGGTCAGTAGCCTTGGGGCAATGCGCAGGCTGGTGTTTCGGGGATGCTGCACTGCGATGCTCTTAGGTAGAATTTCGCCGAAGAGCAGCACGACCAAGGTAGTCGCCAGAGTGCTCACCAAGGGCCCCCGTTCAGGACCCAAATGCCGCAGGAAAAGGCGCGTGGCCAGCACGGCCAACACGATATTCACCAGGGTATTGCCCACCAGAATGGTGGCCAGCACTTCCTGGAGCCGGTCCAGCATGAAAGCCACAGTGCGGGCGGGACGATCCTGGCGCTTTCGCAGCAGGCGGCGCTGATTATGGTCCAGTGCGAAAAGGGCCGTTTCCGAACCCGAAAAAAAGGCCGAAAAGCCCAAGAGCATCAGTATGGCCAAGACCAGGAGGATATCGGCGATCATCGCGTCGCCTCCATGAGAGCCCGAAGCTCTTCATGCAAGGAACCCAATCCCGGCTTCACCAGCACGCGATCTACGCCCTCCACGCAGCCGCCGCCACGATCAGCTTCACCGGTGAGCAGAAGGGTGCGCGTGCTTGGATGCCCCTGTTTGATGCGCAGCAAGCCCACCTCTCCGCTCTCACCAGGAAGTCCCAGATCAGCGAGCACGGCGCTCCAGGGACCCGCCTTAGCAGACAATTCTTCGAAGCAGCTCACCTCATCCACCTGGAAACCCTCCCGACGAATGAGTTCGGCCAACATGCTTCGCAGGCCGGGATCGTCCTCCACCACAAGAAGACGGGGGCCAGGGGCCCGGCGGAATTTGAAACGAGTCTTACCATTTAGGTCGAGGCTCAAGTGCAAATTGAGTTGCCGCTTCCGCCGCAAAATCTCGCCGAGACCCTGGCCGTGAAGCTCTCCCGCTTCGGGCGCTTGGTCCCTTCTCAAGCTCGCGGCCAATTCTGCGGGCATGTTTTCTCCGCCATTCTCCAGGCTAAATCCTTCCGCATCGGCCCGTAGTGAAACAGGTCCTTCCGGCGCAGCCTTGCAGGCATTCTCCAGCAGATTCAGCAGTAAGGCGTGCAAGGCTTCATCCGATCCCGGAAATAACCAAGGATCCGGCATCTCCAAGCGACTGTTCTGGGGGCGCAGACGGCCGGCGCGAAGGAAGCGATCCCATATTTCATGGACAAGACCGGAGCGATTTTGCGCGAACTCAGCTCGCGGCGCCGCGCCCTCTTCAATAATTTCCCGCGCTCGATCCAAGCCGCGCCCGAGACGGTCCATGAGTTGGGGTAATAGGTCAAGCGACTCGCCCTTCGCCATGGAGTCGCGGCAAAGACGTAGGTCCACCGCGAGCAGGGCAAGTTGATGGCGGAGATCATGGGCCTTGGACGGCCGAGAGGAGTTCTGAGCTTCATCCATACTTCGATCAAAGCAAGAGTCGGGCTTTGTGTCCACCTTGTCAAGCACGCTCCTTGACGCTCCGAGGGACCTCCCCTAAACTGCGCCTTCACAGCAAATTCGAGGCGGCATGCGCACACTCGTCATACGATTCAGCGCCCTGGGCGATCTGCTCCTGACCCTTCCCGCCCTACGGGATCTGTCCGCCGCCAGCCATAAGCTCCATTTTCTCACTTTGAGCCGATTTGCGCCCCTCATGGAGCCCCTTCCGGGAATAGAGCGTGTTTGGAGCCTGGATCCCTCGCTAGGCGTCGCAGGCCTGCGCGCCATGGCTGCTGAGCTTGCCGAAGAAAAATTCGACGCCGTACTCGACCTACATGACAATCTACGAAGCCGAAGTCTTCATGTGCTCTTGGCCGTCCGCGGTCCCCGCTGGATCACCACGCACCGCGACGCCCTTCGCCGACGCATTCTGGTTGCGGCTCCCGACACACTCAAGGCCAGCCTACGCAAGCGTCCATTCACGCCTGTATATGAGCGTCATCGTGAAGCCGCCGCCCAGCTCAGCGAATCCGGCCATGCTCCCGAGCAAGCTTATCCCCTCGATGAGGTCCTCCAACATTCGGTGGATGAGGAACTCGCCGCCCTTGGCCTCGACCCGAATTCCCACCCCTTGGCTTTGGCACCGGGGGCAGCCTGGATCCAAAAGGCTTGGCCACGATTCGAAGAATTCGCTGCGGCTTTGCCGGCGCATCTCCCCCTGCTCGTTGTGGGAGGACCCGGCGAAGAGGAGCTATGCCGTGCTGTGGCTGCCACGGCCGGAGAGAGGGCCAAGGTTTTCGCCGGTGCGCTGGCACTGCCGCGCCTGGCAGCCACCCTGTCGCGTTGCCGAGGGCTTGTGGGCGGCGATAGTGGCCTGGCCCATTTGGCCGAAGCAGTGGATCGTCCTGTCTGCACCCTCTTCGGGCCCACCGTGCCCGAGTTCGGGTTCGCACCCCGGCGTCCCGAAAGTCTGCTGATTCAGAGGAATCTAAGTTGTCGGCCTTGCTCCCTGCACGGTAAACGCCCTTGCAAATACGGCGATCAACGCTGCCTGGCCGAGCTGGAGCCCGAGAGCGTGATCGCGGAACTTCGGGAAGGAGGATGGCTGGAATGATTATCGCCCTCTACCGGCTGCTTGCGCCCCTGGCCGCGGCCCTGCTCCCGCTATTCGCGCGCTTCTCGCCCAAGTTGGCCGCCACCCTCGCTTGGCGAAAGGAATCCCCCGGCGCATCAAATGTGGCCCCGGGGGCGTCACCCCGAATCCTGGTGCACGTTTCCTCGGCGGGAGAACTGGAGCAGGCCCGTCCTCTCTTGTGGGAGCTTTGCGCACGCCATCCTGAGGCCGCCTTGCTGGTGACCCTCTCTTCGGCTTCGGCCCGAAAAGCGGCCAAGGATCTTCCAGATGCCCATCGTGCCATCCCCATGCCCGCCGATACGCCGCGGGCCATGGCCCGCCTTTTAGACGATTTCACCCCCGACCATATTCTCGTGATCAAATGGGATCTCTGGCCCAGCCTCATGGGCGAAGCCCGGCGACGGAAGATTCCCGTCTTCCTGTTGGGCGCTGTCCTTTCCGCTGAATCGGGACGCAGTCGCTGGCCCGGACGCCTGCTCGCCCGCCCACTCCATGGCCTGCTCAGCGGTATCGGGGCGGCTTCCAAGGGCGACGCAGAGAGTTTTCGTCGCTTGGGAGTGGCCGAGGATCGCCTGGCGATTACCGGTGACACGCGCTTCGACCGGGTCATTCAGCGCAGGCAGGAAAACCGGCCTCACTTGCTCAGCCGTTCCATCCACCCAAAGGAAGCTTGCCTCGTGGTCGGCAGCAGTTGGCCTGCCGAGGAGACATTAATCTGGGAGGCCTATCCCCAGATATTGGCCGAGCAGCCCAAAGCTCGGCTCCTGTTGGCGCCTCACGAACCCTCGGAAAACAATCTGTGTCGCCTGGAGGCCGAGGCCGCCCGTCGGGGTTTGAGCTCGGCCCGCCTGTCCACCCTGGATCATTTTCCCGAGGCCTGCGTGGTGCTGGCCGACGTGTTGGGACAATTGGCCGAGCTCTACAGATTGGGTTCCCTGGCCTTCGTGGGCGGAGGATTCGGCGACGGCGTCCACAGCGTCCTGGAAGCTGCGGCTCATGGCCTGCCTGTGATCATGGGCCCCCGCATCGAACGAGCCGCCGAGGCTGCAGAGTTGGTCGAAGCGGGCGCGGGATGGGTCATCCGGGATTCCCGTGAGCTTCTTGAGCTCTGGCGCAGCCACATGAACGATGTGGCGGCCGCCCACGAAAACGCGGCTCGTGCACGTCTTTTTGTGGATTCGGGCGCGGGTGCGGCCCAAAGGAGCCTGGACTTCATCGAGAAATTCGAGATCTAGGCTGACAAGGCAGCAAGCGTGCTGTAATTTTCCTCAATCGCCCCGACCCGCAACGCAGGAGATTCGCATGTCGCCTCGCTATGGCCGCAAAACCTTAATGATTTTGATTCTAACTAATCTATGTCTGTTTGGGGTCCTGTCGGCGGCGGCTTTCCAGGTAGGCCTGCCCCCCTTGGATGGAACGGCCGACCTGGACGCGGGTGAACGCAGGGAATTGGAAAAGTCGGTGCGCGAAGAATTGATTGCGGCCTTTCCCTCCAGCGAGTGGCAACTCATGCCCGGCGATCTCATTTCCCTGGCTATGGAAGCGGACAATCTCGATCCCGCGACCTGCTCCGAGGAAGACTGTTTCGCGGATCTGGGCCGGGCATTGAAACTGGACATTCTGATCATGGGATACTTCCGCCGCAGCAGCAACGAAGACCGCCTGCTCCTGAAGCTCTACGACATCAGCAGCGGGAAAATGGAAGGCTTCATTCGCGTATCGGGCAGCGAACCTCGTGCCCTGCGCAGCAGCCTGCCGGATGACTGCCGTCGCCTTTTGCATCCCTATCGCAGTTGGAAGCCTGAGGAAGAACTGGCTGGGGAAGATACGGAATTGCTGGCCAAGGCCTGGGCTGCCCAGAACGAGGACGAAGTGGAAACTCTTGTGGGCGGAGAGGGAGAAGCACCCGACGATTCGATTCTTGAGATTCCCGAGAAGGGACGTTCAGGATTTCTGCTTAGCGGCTGGAGTTTCGGGCCGAGCATCAGCACCTACTCAGGGCCCAACCACGCCGTGCTCATGAATCATGTAAACAATATCATGACCGTCCTGGGCGAGCCCATTTCCAGGTTCCAAAGTTTCGAAGTAGGCACCACCCTCGGACTGAATCTGCTGCGCCACTTCAAGGGTCCCATTTCCTTCGCGGGTACTTATCACTTCACCCAGTACACACAGAACGCGCTTTTCATGCCCCATGGCTGGGAGTCGCCGAGGGAACTGAACACCAAGTTGCACGAGTTCGGAGTGGGCGTCCACTTCGCCTTGGACTTCGTGCGTTCCAAAACTGTGGAGCCCTTTGTAGCGGCG
>JACNKJ010000190.1 GCA_014382085.1 bacterium | reverse complement strand
AATGGACACCACGTTCAGGCCCAGGCTCTTGAGAACTTCGGTCACGCGACGGGTGGTCTGGCTCTTGCCGCAACCGGTGCGCGTGGCGCAGATGGAGATGACCGGCTTGATGCTTTCGATCATCGTGCTGCTGGTTCCTACGAGTTTGAAATCGGGGCCCATGGCGTTGACGAAGCTGGCAGCGTGCATCACGTGTTCGTGAGTGACGTCGCTGTAGGAAAAGACCACTTCATCCACACCGTACTCGACGATGATGTCGCCAAGATCTTCCTCGGCCAGGATGGGAATACCCTTGGGGTAAAGATTGCCGGCCAACACGGCCGGGTATTTGCGGCCGTCAATATCGGGAATCTGAGTAGCGGTGAAAGCGACGACTTCGATTTCCTCGTTGTTGCGATAGAGGACGTTGAAGTTATGGAAGTCGCGGCCCGCCGCGCCCATGATGACGATTCTCTTGCGCGCCATTTCGGCTCCTTGATCGGGGCGGAGTCCTATCCCTCGAGGGAGACTCCTCCGAGCTGGGGTGTTTGATCCTTGTTTGGATAGGATCAAATAATACAAGGCTTTATGCGCTTGTCAAGTCGCCCGGGCCCGGCTTGGCCCCTTGCGCCCTCCGGGCCCGCGAACTATGGTAGGCTCCTATGGACAACACACTTACCGGCTACTCCAAGGCCCTCTACTCCACTTGGTTTTACTACAAGCCCGCCCGGCTCATGCTGGACGCGGGGGAGGGCATATCCCAGACCCTGGGCAAGAAGATCTTCGGCATTCGGAAGATCTTCCTGACCCATGGTCACGAGGATCACATCGCCGGGCTGCCAAGTGTGGTGAACCTGCGCAACTTGAGCAACGGCGACCGCGAAATTCCCATCGCCGTTTACTATCCCGAGGGCGATCCCTTCATCGGATACCTGCGCGAGTACCTGGACAAGAAGCAGAAGCATCGCCTGCGCTACGATCTGGATTGGCATCCCGTGGGCCCCGGCGCTTCGGTGGATGTGGAAGTAACGCGACGCCACACTCGCGTGCGCGCCTTCGCCGTGGATCACACCCGCGGCTGGCAATCGCTGGGCTGGCGCATTGAAGAGAAGCGGCAGGCGATCCGGCCCGAATTCCTGGGCGCCAGCGGCGAGGAGATCGGTCGGCTGGTAAACGAGAAGGGCAAGTCGGCCGTGCTGGAAACGTTGTGGCATCCCATGCTGGTTTATACCGGCGACACGCGGCCCATCACCGATGTGACTGAACTCAAAAATGCCGACACTCTGCTCATCGATTCAACCTTTCTCAACACCGAGGAAATGAGCGAAAGCCGCATGAGCCACGGGCACATCGAGGCAAGCTTCCGCGCGGCGGCCGAGGCCAAGGTGAAGCACCTGGTGCTCATGCATCTGTCGGGGCGCTATCTGAAACGGGATATACTCGGCGCCATCGACGCCGCCGCCGAGCGCTACGGCAGGCCGCCCAAGCTTGGCTACTTCTTCGAGGGTAAGTACTTCGAATTGCGCGGGTCGGAAGAGGCGGATCAGTAGAGGGCCTTGACGGTAGAGAAGCTCGTGACTTCCGTCGGCGAATCGCACATATCGCCTATGACCCAATCGATGAGCATGCTGTCATTTTCCTCGTCGGGATAGCCGTCGCCGTCGGTATCTTCCCCGCAAGCGGTCCAATGGAAGCAAAGCTCAGAGGTTACCCCTGCGTAAGCCGCAATATCGATTACCCCCCAGTATGCGGTCGCCCTTTCCCAGCTTCCGAAGTTGTGGTCGTCTGTGCTCACAGCTCGGTAGAAGACAGTATTTCCATTCATCGTTATGGTGAGTTGGCTGCATGCGGAGTTGATATAGCTTGAGTAATAGAAGTCGAGATACATACACGCATTATAAAATTCCTGGCAGAAGGAATTGTTGTTGGCTTCGCCAAAGCAATATCCTCCCAACCACGCGGCGCTTGATCCATCCCAAGCGGGGTAGCCCCAGGTGTCGACGGGTTTGACGATCCACTCGCAACTTGTCGTGCTCCAGCAGGTCCACTCGCTTCCAAACTGACAGTTTCCGTTTTCGAAGCTTCGATCATCGGCGAATTGTCGACCCTCCTGCCAGACAGGATCGCCCGAGCCGGGATTGATGAATCCGTCTTTAGTAAGAGTTTGACCCAGAGCCGGGCCTACTAATATCAGCAGCAGGATACCAACAACGTGAACCCGCATGCCACACCTCCCTGTACACGTGTACGATCGAGAATAGTGTAGCAAACCTGGCACGTTCGGGGGAAGCCCTCTTGCAGAAATCACAAATGGCTAGAAGTTCACGACCTGGCTGTCTTCGGCCAAAGCCAGAAAGGCCGTGGCGCCGCTGAAATCGTCCACCTTGCTTGAAAGCTCGGACTCGCTGAGTCCCAGCATTTTCATGGTGGCGGTGCAGGCGTAGATCTTGAGCCCCGCCACGCGCAGGTCGGCGAGCAACTGATCGGGACCCGGTTGCCCCGACATGGCCGCGCGCACGGCGGTGGGTTCGAGCATGCTTGTTTCCGGCAGGGGTGCTACGCCGAGACTTCCCTCGCTGAGGCGAAGCAGAGGTTCCCAAGAGAGGAAGATGTCCACGCGTCGGCCCATGGCCACTCCGCTTGCCGCGAGATAGCAGGCGGAGACGATCTTGTCCAATGTCCCGCTGGTCAGAAGAATGGCCAATGCTCGGGAGTCGCCCATACTACAAGTTCTTCATCACCGCGCCCTGAACCTGCGCGAAGTGCAGATTGCCGCGTGTGATCAAATTCAGATCGCGGCGCTGCTCGCGCGGGTTGCGGCGGTTGCGGAGGGGGGAAGAGTTACCGTCCCGGGGCATGTCGGGAATGGCACGCTCATTGGGGGCCCCCGGCACCTTCAGAAAGGCGGGGGTGACGGGGTTGTTCTTGCCCTTGGTGGAGGGGGACATTGAGCGGCCGTCCCGGGCGGGGGGCAGGCAGAGGGCGCCGGCGACTTTGGTGCGGGGGGTCCCGGTGGG
>JACNKJ010000406.1 GCA_014382085.1 bacterium | reverse complement strand
ATGAGGATGAGCGCAGCCTGGCCTTCCTCGATCTGTTTCCCGGATGCGAGGGCCACGCCCTGGTTATTCCCAAGTCTCACGCCCTGGGTTTCCTGGATTTGGATGCCGCCGATCGAGACGCGGTCATGGCCACCGCTCATCGTGTGAGCGAGGCTCTCATGGCAGAACTGGAGCCGGACGGATTCAACCTGCATCAGTCTAATGGCGAGGCGGCCGGCCAGGTGATCTTCCACTTCCACCTGCACATCCTGCCGCGAAAAAAAGATGATGGACTTCGGAGTCCATGGAAGAGCGCGGAAGGGGACAAAGTAGCCCTGGATTCCCTAGCCGGACGAGTCGCCGATCGCCTCAAAAGACAATAAGGTAAGCCCTGTTTGACCAATCCGATCTCACCATGATATACTCGCCGAGTTCCGGTTAGGCGGGCGGCTGCGTCCGCAACCCGGGGTTCTGTAGAATCAATCGCGCTCCCCGGGATCATCCCCATGATCCTGGGGTTTTTTTAGGGCAAATTGGGCTCGTTTTGGGCCACATCTCGAAAATTTCCTCTCTCTTCCGAATTCTCTTGACCCACGCATTATATCGTGGTTAAAACTGAGTCGACCCCCAGATCTTGTGGGGCGGCGAGAGAACGGAACTTGCGGTATTGCAGGGTCTTGCGGGATTCGCCAGGGTTCCGCATTCATTGGCTCAGCCTCAAAAGACATACTTGAAATATTCCGACATATGCGTGCCGGCTTGAGGCTTTTTTGCCCCAGGTCCATTCTTCCGCCGCCTCGGACTTGCTATAACTGAAGAACTCTCCCGCGAGAATGGAGCCATTGATGGCAAGCACGAGCAGCCAGTCCCCCAGCACGCCTCCCATTGAATCCGATGCGGTCTTAAAAGAAAGCAACCGCGGGCGCGGCTTCGAGATTCCCCTAACATTTTCCAAGCAGGGTATTCACCCCTTCGACGAACTCAAGTGGGAGCGCCGTGAGGCGGCCATCACCGATGAGAAGGGCGAGACCATTTTCGAGCAGAAGGATGTGGAGGTCCCCAAGGACTGGTCCATGCTCGCCACCAAGGTCGTTGTGTCCAAGTACTTCTATGGGGAAGTGGGCACGCCAGAGCGCGAATACTCCGTGCGTCAGTTGGTGCATCGCGTGGGGCGCACCTTGGCCGACTGGGGATTCGAAGACGGCTACTTCAAGACGGCCGCCGACGCGGAGAATTTCTACCAGGAAATCTGCTGGCTCTGCGTGAACCAGTACGGCGCGTTTAACAGTCCCGTTTGGTTCAACCTGGGACTCCATCACATCTACGGCATCGAGGGCAGCCCGGCCGGCTTCCATTACAATCCGCAGAGTCGCGCCATGGAGCGCAGCGAGGCCGGTTATGTGAACCCGCAGCTCTCGGCCTGCTTCATTCAGTCGGTGGACGACAACATGGAAGACATCATGCGCCTGGCGACCAGCGAGGCCATGCTCTTCAAGTTCGGCTCGGGCACGGGCACCGATCTGTCCACCATTCGCAGCAGCAAGGAAAAGCTGTCAGGCGGCGGCATTCCCAGCGGCCCCTTGTCCTTCATGCGCGTCTACGATCAGATCGCGGCCGTGGTCAAGAGCGGCGGCAAAACCCGGCGCGCCGCGAAAATGCAGAGCCTGCGAGTGGATCATCCCGATATCGTCGACTTCATCAACGCCAAGCGCGACGAGGAAGAGAAGGCCTGGGCCCTCATCGAGGAGGGCTACGACGGCGACTTCAACGGCGAGGCCTACGCCTCGGTGATGTTCCAGAACGCCAACCTCTCGGTCAGGTGCACCGAGGAGTTCTTCAAGGCCGTGGAAAAAGACGGCGATCAGGAATTCCGCGCGGTGACCACGGGCGACGTGATCGAGCGACAGCGGGCGAAAGACCTGCTGCGGCTCATCGCCGAGGGCACGCATATCTGCGGCGACCCCGGCGTTCAGTATCACAGCACTATCAACGACTGGCATACCTGCCCGAACTCGGGGCCCATCAACGGCAGCAATCCCTGCAGCGAATACATGTTCCTCGACGACTCCGCCTGCAACCTGGCCAGCCTGAACTTGCTGAAGTTCCGCATGCCCGATGGGCAGTTCGACGTGGATCGTTTCCGCCAGGCTGTGCGCCTCTACAGTCTCTGCCAGGAAATCATCGTGGACCGGGCCAGTTACCCGGTGGAGCCCATCGCGCGCAACAGCCACCTTTTCCGCCCCTTGGGCCTGGGCTACGCCAACCTGGGCACCCTGATCATGTCCCTCGGCCTGCCCTATGACAGCGACGAGGGCCGCGCCTATGCCGGCGCCATTACGGGCATCATGGGCGGCGAGGCCTATGCCACCAGTGCCGAAATGGCCGAGGTGAAAGAACCCTTCATGGGCTTTGCGGTGAATCGCGAACCCATGCTCAAGGTGATGGACATGCATCGTGAGCATGTGGATCACATCGACGAGGATTCAGTGCCCGAGGAACTGCTGGACGCAGCCCGCGAAAGCTGGGACCGCGCCTTGGAGCTGGGCCACGAGCACGGCTACCGCAATGCGCAGGTGACGGTGCTGGCGCCCACCGGCACCATCGGCTTCATGATGGATTGCGACACCACCGGAGTGGAGCCGGACATCGCCCTGGTGAAGTACAAGCTGCTGGCCGGCGGCGGCCTGCTGAAGATCGTCAACCGCCAGGTGCCCCAGGCGCTTCAGGTGCTGGGCTACACGCCGAGCGCCATTCAGGCCATCGTGGACTACATCGACGAGAAGGACACCATCGAGGGTGCGCCCTATTTGAAGGACGAGCACCTGCCCGTCTTCGATTGCGCCTTCAAGCCTTCGGGCGGCGAGCGCTCCATTCACTACATGGCCCATCTGCGCATGATGGCCGCCGCGCAGCCCTTCCTCAGCGGCGCCATTTCCAAGACCGTGAATGTGCCTCACGAGATTACGGTGGAGGGAATCGCCGACCTCTACACCGCGTGGTGGAAACAGGGCCCGAAGGCCGCGGCGATTTAGC
>JACNKJ010000053.1 GCA_014382085.1 bacterium | reverse complement strand
AAGAGTCGATTGGGAGTTTCGTTGAGGAAGAGGAGGCCGCCGGGCTTCAGCATGGCCCAAAGGGCAGGCATGAGACGGATGCGCTCATCGGGCAGAAGATGTTCAAAAACCGCACTGAGCAAAATGCCGTCGAATTCGCCTAAATCCGGCGGCAGCTGATCGCCACCGGGAGATTGCAGGAAGCGCAGGTTCGAGAGTCCGTAGAATTCCTGACGCGCCCGGGCGATATCCAGAGACTCGGCTAAAAGCTCAACACCAGTAATTTCGGCCTCGGGGAAATGTTGCCCAAGGAAAATGCCCGAAGCGCCAGTGCCACACCCGAAATCAAGAATTCGACTGCCGGCCCCGAAATGATCTTCTTCCACAAAACTGAAAATCGCGATTTCCAGATTCAGGGGCACATAGAGAGGATCCTCCTCACGGGCGATCTCGTCGCAAAGATAGGATGGCCCCTTCTGATCGAGGATGCGCTGGATGAGCGCCACTGGATAGGCCGTCTCCCAACCATTGCGATGGATATATAGATCCGCCGAATGGGGTTTCACTTGAATGCGGCGTTTCCCATTGGGAAGATCCAAAAGCTGGATCTCGGCCTGTTCGTGTTGAAGAATTTCCGGCACATTCCCCCTTGGATGCTGATAGGCTGAAACTGACAACTGAGGGCCCGGGCGTCAATAAAATGCTCCACCTCCGGACATAGCCGAAAGTGGAGCGCTCCATCATGAGCAAATTTTAGCCGCTATCGGAGCAGAACCCAACGTTTGGTTTCCACGCGCTCACCGCTTCGCGCCCGGAGGAAGTAGACCCCCGAGGGAAGTTCGGGCATGGGGCCCTGACCGGCTCGATAGTGCAGGTTCAAGCCATCAACAGGCATGTCACCCTTCCAAAGCTCGGCCAGGCGCCGGCCCCGGATATCGTGGAGGGTCAGTTCACTGGACACTCCCTCACGACCTACCAGAGTAACATTAAAAGCTGGGTTACCTGGGTTGGGCCAGGGATCCGACATGTAGAGCGCAGCGGGAGCGGCCTGCTCCGGCGCGCTCACCGGATCGCGATTCATGAAGACGAGTCCATCCTGGTAGGCCAGGGACACGGGAAGGTTGATTTGCCAAGAGGGATAGTGCTCGTGCTGCATATCACCTTCGGCCAGTCCCCAATCAGCCCGGAAGGGAATGAGTTGGTTTTCGCCCGACTCATTGCAGAAAACACGGCCGTTTTCGTATTCGCGCGTCCAGAGTCCGCCGCGACCCTCCACCACGGTGAGGGAATCGATGAGCAGATCCAAGTCCCACTCCGATCGCAGGAACACTTCATAGTCGTTGAAATCCTCCAGCTGGAAACTCACGCGGAAGAGCCCTTCAGCACCTTCGTTCAGCTTGATGTCGCCGCTGGTCACGATGGCGTCGGGGTTTCCCGTTGTTGACCAACTTTTAAAGAAGAGACGACCTTCTTCGAATTCCTGCGCGAGGGATCGGTACTGGAAGGAAATGGTGTACCAGCTGTTCGCCTGCCAGCCGCCGGGAATGTCGAGCTTCGCCAAAAGCGGATACTGATACTCCGAGTCGCTCTCGATGAGATAGCTGATGTTCCCCTGGATCACCGGATCGGTCACGAAGGTGCCCGTGGCGAACTCCGTGGGACGGATGAAACCGCTGAGACCCCGCTCGAAGTCTTCGGTGACCAAGGGATCCTCATTGACCAGGTAGCGGGGGCCCAGGGGCAAACCCAATTCGAAGTCGAAGAGGTCATACCAGGTGAGCTGGTAGTGATCGTTGGTAGTGTGGGAAAAGCTGAAGTAGTTGTCCGAGAGCAGACTCGCAGTATAGATGTGCCGGAAGTGGTGCATGTCGTCGGTGGGATAGAGCCCGTTGACGGTGGTGAAGTTGTCCGCACCAGCCAGGGAATTCCACACGTCGAGATCGTGAAGGCTGCCCTCCAGGTAGCCCTCCCAAAAGGCGGGGAAGGCTTCGTAGAATTTGCCATCTAATGAGGCGTGCCGGGGCTTGCAGTTGTTGCCGATGATGTAGCTGTCCGCCGGTTTCTCGTAAGTGGTTGAGTCGGCGAAGAACTCCATGGCGTCGATGAGCCAGGCCTGCACACTGTCGGGGGGATCGACGAAACCGTCGCGATTGTAGTCGAAGGATCCGTCGAACAGCGGGTCCCACCACGTGTAGCCGCCGCCACTCATTTCATCGAGGAAGATGCCGTCGATGGTTCCATCTTCCATGTAAGGATAGATGCGGTCGCGGACAAACTCGATGAAATACTCGCGATACTGCTGCCCTCCGATTTCGGGGCAATGCTCGGTGACGTTCACATGGATGGTGGATCCCCAATAGGAGATCACCTCACCCCACTCATTATAGGCGTACCAGAGAGAATCCACGCCCGTGGCAAAGTCGTACTCTAGATCACCCGGTTGACCCTCGGGATAGTCCGTGACCACCATTGGATCCATATAAACTAGGATCTTCTGATCAGGGTTGAATCGGCGTAAATCATCAAAGAGGTCCGGCACTTCATTGATGAATTCATAACCGATAATCAGGGCGTCCCACTTAGACAATAGGAAAGTGTGCTCAGCGGGATCCTGGCGGAGATAGTAGTTGCAGGTGCGGGGCGCTCCCGGATCGGGGAAGCCCGCCTGCGCTTCGCGCACCACCGTCAGGGAGACGGCCAGGAGCACGAGGAGAGTGATTGTTTGCCCGAGTCTCTTCATGGGGGAATTCTACCATAGGGTCAAGCCCGCCACAACCGCCGTATTTTCAAGACCTTGGCGTCTGGGAATCATAGGGAGTGATAGGTAATAAAAAACCCCGCCGAAGGGCGGGGTTTAGAAAAAAAGCGGCGGCGACCTACTCTCCCACAGGGAGACCCTGCAGTACCATCGGCGCAGCTGGGCTTAACTACCGAGTTCGAAATGGGATCGGGTGTTTCCCCAGCGCCATCGCCACCGACAAAAATCAACAATTGCATAGGGTAAGCTGGACAATGGAATCAAAAGAAGACATAAA
>JACNKJ010000405.1 GCA_014382085.1 bacterium | reverse complement strand
CTTTGGAGGCGCCATTCCCACCAAGTTCATCCCTGCGGTGGAAAAGGGCATGCGCGAGACCCTCGACTCCGGCGCTTCGTCCTCCGGTTACGCGCTGGTGGACGTGCGCGCCCGTCTCTACTTCGGGTCCTTCCACAATGTGGATTCCGATGAGCACTCCTTCAAGCTGGCCGGTTCCATGGCACTTCGCGAAGGTGTGAAGACCGCAGCGCCCATCCTGCTAGAGCCCATTTTTAACGTGGAGATCAAGGTTCCCGATGAGAACCTGGGCGACATCATGGGTGACATCAACAGTCGTCGCGGACGTATTTCGGGTACCGAGCAGAAGGGCAAGCATCAGGTGGTGAAGGCCACGGCGCCTCTGGCCGAGTTGTACAAGTATGGCACGCAGCTTAGGTCCATCACGGGTGGGCGGGGAACCTACAGCATGGAGTACTCACACTATGAAGTGGTGCCCCATGATCAGACCGACAGGATCATCGCCGAAGCCAAGGCCGCCGAAGCGGAGTAGGGCAGAACATTTGAGCAGGAGCTGAATCGTGTCCGGACATTCGAAATGGTCGACGATCAAGCACAAGAAAGCGCGTCTGGACGCGCAGCGTGGCAAGGTCTTCACCCGGCTCATCAAGGAAGTCACCGTCGCCGCTCGCATGGGCGGCGGCGATCCCGAGATGAACCCGCGCCTTCGTACGGCGATAGCGGCCGCCAAGGCCGCCAATATGCCGGCCGAGAATATCACTCGCGGCATTAAGAAGGGTACGGGCGATCTCGATGGCGTGAGCTACGATGAGATCACCTACGAGGGCTACGGTCCCGGCGGCGTGGCCATTCTTTGCGAGACTTTGACCGATAATAAGAATCGTACGGCCGCGGAAGTGCGTCATGTTTTTAGCAAGTACAATGGAAAAATGGCCGAGCCCGGCGCCGTGGCTTACATGTTCGAAAAGCGCGGCGTCATTCGCATCCAGGCCGAGGGCCACGATGAGGATTCACTCATGATGGAAGCCCTGGAGGCCGGTGCCGAAGATGTTCAGCTTGAAGACGACAGTTTCCAGATTCTATCCCTGCAGGAAAACTTCAACGAGGTGCAGAAAGCTCTCGAAGAGAAGTACGAATTCGAAACTGTGGGACTGGAGCAATTGCCCAAGAACACTGTGGAAGTAGGCGAGAAACACGCCGCCGGCCTGCTCAAACTTCTGGACATGCTCGAAGATCGGGAGGACGCTCAGAAGGTCACCGCCAATTTCGACATCGACGACAGCATCATCGAGAAACTTTCCGAGTAAAGCTCGCGGGCAAAGGAGGCCAGATGCCGCGCATCCTCGGCATCGATCCGGGAATCCGCCACACGGGATACGGCGTGGTGGACGCGGAAGGCCCCCTGCATCGACGCGTCACAGCAGGCGTACTCAGCCCCGATCCTAAAGCTACGCTTCCCAAGCGCCTTCTTCATCTAGATCACGAGCTATCGCTGATCCTTGAGGAGACTCGTCCAGACTTTTGCGCCTTCGAGAATGTCTTCTATCATAAGAACCCAAAGAGCATGATGATTCTGGGGCAGGCCCAGGCGGCCTGCATTCTCGCGGCCGCCCGCGCCATGCTTCCGGTGGCCTTCTATGCGCCCAGAGAAATAAAGATGGCCATCACGGGTCAGGGCAGCGCAGGCAAGGAGCAGGTCCGTTTCATGGTGGAACGCATTCTTGGAGAATCCTTCGAAGGACATTCCATGGATGAGACCGACGCGCTGGCCGTGGCCATCTGTCACGCCAGCCGTCGCGAGACCCTGGCCTTGGGGGTCGGCGCATGATCGATTCTTTGCGAGGCCGGGTTATCAGTCGCGGTGGCGAAATGGTTCTGCAAACGGGTCCCGTCTGCTTTGAGCTCATGTTGTCCGAGCGAAGTCGTCGAAGCTTGGCCGCCGAGCCCGGCGAGGTGGAGGTTTTCGTCACCCTACAGGTGCGCGAGGATCGCATGGAACTGGTGGGATTCGCGCGACGCGCGGAACGCGACCTCTATAAGAGTCTCCGCGGCATAACCGGCGTGGGCACCAAGATGGCCCTGGCGGTATTGTCCACCTTGAGTCTTGAGGAACTGGCCACCGCCGTGGCCACCGGCGACGTCAAGCTCATGACGACGGTGCCCGGTGTCGGGAAGAAAACCGCGTCACGTCTGCTACTCGAGCTCAAGGACAAGCTGGCCGCCTTCATGCCAGTGGGGGATTTCCCCGCCCATGTTGGCGATGCGCCCGCGGATCCCAAGCGCGAGCAAGTTCTCGGAGCTCTGGAGGTCCTCGGCATGAGCCGCATCGAAGCTCTGCGCATATTGGAAAAAATGCAGCCGGAGGAAGATTTGGAAGTGGAAGACCTCATCCGCCTGGCCCTGGCCGCCTCGGCGAAGGCCTAAGGAAGGACGAGCATGGAAGGCAGCCCAAGGCGCATCACCGAGCCCACGGCCCCCGAGGCCGAGCGCCGCGAGGAAATCTCGCTACGCCCGCAAAACCTCGACGAATTCGTGGGCCAGGAAGAACTCAAGGCCAACCTGCGGGTGTTTATCCAGGCTGCCCGAGAACGAGGCGAGGCCTTGGATCACGTGCTTCTGTATGGACCTCCGGGACTGGGCAAGACTACCCTGGCAAGCATTCTCTCTCATGAGCTTGGCGTTGCATTCAAATCCAGCAGCAGCCCCATTTTTCAGAATGCCGCTGAACTGGTGGGTATGCTCACGCGCATGGAAGAGCGTCAGGTTTTCTTTTTGGATGAAATCCATCGACTGGGTCGCGTGATCGAAGAACATCTTTATTCGGCCATGGAAGATTTCCGCGTGGACGTGGTGGTGGATCGCGGCCCTGGCGCACGGCAGTACAGTCTGAACTTGCCGCCCTTCACCCTGGTTGGGGCCACCACACGTGCGGGCAGGATCACCGCGCCGCTTCGAAGCCGCTTCGGTGTTGTCGCGCGCCTGGGCTGTGACGGCCCAGAGGAACTCACTCTCCTTGTGGCACGCCCGGCCAGGTT
>JACNKJ010000404.1 GCA_014382085.1 bacterium | reverse complement strand
CCATGGGCAGTGAGATCTATCCGGTCGTCGAAGACATCGATTGTTTGCCTCGCCCGAATCCTGCCGACACGCCTCCGGATTTGGGAGCATGGGAATCGCCCGCGCCCGGCAGCACATCGGTTGACGGAAGCGTCCCAAGGCTCAACTCATTGTCGGTTTATCCCAACCCCTTCAATCCCAAGGTCACCTGCGTGTTCAGCCTGACCAAGGCGGCCCAGGTCAGCCTGCGCGTGCACGACCTTGCCGGTCGCCAGGTGGCGCTATTAGCGGATCGTCGCTTTCCCGCCGGCGCCACAGAGATCAGCTGGACGGCCGTTAATGGATCGGGACGGCCCCTGAGTTCGGGCATCTATCTTCTCAGCATTGAAGGCCAAGGACTCCGAGAATCGCGGAAATTGGTTTTACTCAAGTAAGTTTAAGAAACAATAGGATGTAGGGGCGGCGGGCTTAGCCCTCCGCCCCCTGCTCCCTGCTTTCCGCTCTTATTGACAATAGAGACGAGCCCGCCAAAGTGCTATAATCTTGCCTTCCATAATCCACTCCGAAAGGACTGCCATGACCCGGTTCCGCGCTGGCGGCGCGGCGATATTGCTTATCGTCGTAGCGGCTTTTCTACTACTAGCCAAATTCCAGTCCCCCACCGAGATCAACATCGGTGGAGAGAGCTACTTCCTTCGCGACGTTCAGCTCAACACTTTCACCTCCAGCCAGCAGAACCGCGTTACGCTCGACATGAGCGATGAAGGTCGAATTATGGCCGCCTGGGAAAGCCGGCGTCAGGAGGCGGGAAGCTACGGAATCTTTGCCCGCGAGTTGGATGAAAAGGGTATCGCCCAGGGTGGGGAGATCCACGTGAACGAATTCATGCCCGGACACCAGCAGCATCCCGTGCTGGCTTTCGACGATGCCGGCGCATTCTTCGCCTGGGATAGTTGGGGACAGACCGGATCCGGTTCGGCTGTGCTGAGTCGAAGCTTGAACGGCAGTGAATGGGCCATGAATGATGAAGCCGGATTGCACGAAGTGGCTGCGGCCGCCGTCATGCATGAGGATCATCGCGTTCTGGCCTGGACGCGGCCGGCGGGCGACGGTGCCACGCAGGTGGTGGCGCGTATCGTCGATGCAGCGGGCGATCCCATCAGTGACGAAATTGAAGTTTCACAGGGCGAGCAGGTGCTCGACCGTATCGCCACGCTCGACGCCACGAACGACGGTTTCCGCGTTGCCTGGGCCCGCGAGATCGCCGGAGCCGGACATGTGGGCATCATGAGCCGCGCTTTCGACGCTGAAGGCTGTGCGCTTGGGCAGGAAGCTCTCTTAGTTCCCGGCGGCATCGAGCCCTCCCTGTCTTGCGCAAGCAACGGCGACTTCGTTCTGGCCTGGATGCAGGTTTCGGGGAATTCCTACCGATCCGCTGCGGCCCTGTTCAACGCTGAAGGACGGATGACCAGCAACGTAATCCTGCCAGACAGCGATGACATCGAACAGAACGCCGTGGCCGCTCACATGCGCGCCGATGGATCCTTCGCCCTGGCATGGAACCGGCTGGGCAAGGATCTAGAAGACGCCGATATCTTCGCGCGCCTCTATAACGATGACGGCAGCGCTCGCGGCGAGAGCTTCCGCGCTACGGCCGCCAGCGAAGGCAAACAGATGATGGCTGTGGCCAGCGGCGCGCGTCGTCTGGTCTACGGTGAAGATGGCCGCCTCGCCGTGGCATGGACAGGCGACAGTGGGCAAGGCGACAAATCCGCCGCCAATGCCAGCCTGCTTCTGCCCGAGGTCGGCCTCACCCATCGCGCGGCCTGGGCTATGAACGACATCGTCTCGCGATTGGGAAGCAAGTCCAACAACGAGCGCATGGTCATCGCCAGTCCGCACATTCCGCCGAGCTATGAAGCTCCCGGCGAAGCGGTTTTTGAAGCCGAGACCCGTTTCGATGGCAGTCGCTTCCGTGACGAAGGATTCCGCTTCTTCTCGAGCACCGGCTGGACCCCGCCGGACCCCCATGCAGCCGTGGGACCCGAGCACGTTGTGGGAACGGTCAACGGAGGCATCGCCTGCTACGAGAAAGACGGCACCTTCCTCTGGCAGGAGAATATCTCCGGCAACAATTTCTGGGACGCCTACTCCTTTGTCTTCGACCCTGAAGCGATCTACGATCCGCACAGCGGCCGTTTCATGGCCATGGCCTGCGAGCGTGGCGACGACAATCACAGTTACTTCGATTTCGCCATCTCCACGGATTCCACACCGACCAACAGCACCACCGAGTGGCACAAGTATCGTTTTGACGTGACAAGTTGGACGGGCAACGACATCGACTCGCCCAACATGGCCGTGACCGATGATCACATCTATCTCACCGCCGATTTCTTCGGCCCGGACAAGTACGGCATTCTCATCATCGACAAGAGCAGTGTGCTCTCGGGGGGCACGGCCTCCACCGAACACTACCTCCACAACGGCACCCAGTCCCACGGCATTCCCGTGGTTCACGATGCCGGCGTGGGCATGTACATGCTTGAGGATGCGGAGAATTGGTCTTCCAGCAGTTTGAAGATCTATTCCATCCAGAATCCGGATGCGAATCCCTTCCTGGTTTCCACCACTTTCCCGGTGGACACTTATTGGGATCCCATTTCGGTTCGTAGCCAGGGAACGAGTGCATCCATTACCACTTTCGAGTCGCGCTTCTGGAGTTGCGTGGAGCGGGACGGCAAGATCTGGGCGACTCACCACATCTGCCCAACCGCCGCGCGCACCACGCTCGCGGTGCGCTGGTACGAGATCGATCTGAACGGCTGGCCTGCCAGTGGAACGCCTCCCTTCGTGGTTCAATCCGGTGACATTTTGCCCAACGGAACGGGCTACGCCTCCTTCTGCTCCATCAGCGTGAACGCCTTTGGGCAGGCCGCGGTGAATTTCACTTACTCATCCACTACCGAGTATCTGAATATGTACCGCGTCATGCGCAACCCAACGGACACGCCCGGCACCATGCAGGCGCCCGTGCTGCAG
>JACNKJ010000402.1 GCA_014382085.1 bacterium | reverse complement strand
CCTGCAGCATGCGAAGCGCGAGGGCGGCATTCGTTTGCTGGAATGGCAGCAAGCCATCAAGGTTGAGAGGCTGCACCGGAATCAAGTTCAAGTTCTCGGCACGCGCGTATTCCTTCATGAACTCAAACAGACTTCCCGGTTCCTGGCCTGTAAAGAGCGGTACGTCCGGCCGCCCGATACCCATTTTATCCAAGGCGATTTCCTCTAATGTCGTGCCAAGGTACTTTGTGTGATCGAGCCCCACGCGCGTAATGCAACAGGCTACGGGATCCGCCACCCGTGTGGAGTCGTAGCGCCCACCCAAGCCTGTTTCCCAGGCCACGTAGTCCACGCCCGTTTCGGCGAAACGCAGGAGCGCGATCAAGGTCATGGCCTCGAAAAATGTTGCGCGCAATTCCTCCACATCCGCGCGCACACGCTCCACGTAGCTCGCCAGATCATCGTGGGAAAGCAACTCACCGTTCACGCGAATGCGCTCCCCCACATGCAAGAGATGCGGACTGGCAAAGACACCGACCGAATGGCCGGAAGACTTGAGCAATGATTCGAGATAGTAGCAGACCGATCCCTTACCGTTGGTGCCAGCAACGTGAAGGAAACGAAGTCCGCGTTGAGGATTGTCGAAGCGATTGGCCAGCTCGACGATGTTCGCCAAGCCCAGCTTCATGCCGAATCGACTCAGGCCATAGAGCCAGGTCTCGGCGTCTGTTTCGGGAAGAATTAAAGGCGCTTCGGGAAAGTCGAAGTGACGCGAAGTGTCTTCAGGCACTGTCGTCGGAACTCCCACCACCTGCTACGGCGGCCCTGGCCCGGAAGAGCGAGGGCGATTCGCCCGCCGATCCGCCCTGTCCCTGGGCAGCGGCGCCTGGTCGAAAACCTTCGCCGGAAGAATCGAGGCTGTCGGCCTGTGCACGCCCGCCCGTGAAGAAGCGTAGGCTGGTGGCGAGGAAGTTCCGCAGGTTCTTGCGATTCACCACCGCGTCCACCATACCGTGTTCGAGCAGGAATTCACTGGTCTGGAAGCCCGGAGGCAGCTCCGCATTGATGGTCTGCTGAATCACGCGTGGGCCGGCGAAACCGATGAGCGCTTTGGGCTCGGCCACAATGAGATCACCCAACATGGCGAAGGAAGCGGTCACGCCGCCGGTGGTCGGATGGGTGAGTATGGATATATAGGGCAGACCCGCCTCGCGGAGCCGTCCGAGCATAGCGCTGGTCTTGGCCATCTGCATGAGCGAGAGGATGCTCTCCTGCATGCGTGCACCACCGGACTGCGACACGATGATCAGGGAACGCCGTTTATCGATGGCATCGCGAATGGCGCGCGCGATTTTCTCGCCCACCACCGAGCCCATGGATCCGCCCATGAATCGGAAATCCATCACGGCCAAACTCACAGGATGCCCACCCACGGTGCCCAGGCCCGTGACCACGGCATCTTCCAGGTCCGTCTTGGCCTGAGCCAGCTTGGTCTTCTCTGCGTACTTGTCTTTGCCAACTTGGAAGTTCAAGGGGTCCTTGCTCACGAGACCGCGATGGGTCTCTTCGAAGCTGCCTTCATCGAGAAGAAAATCCATGTAGCGATGCGCATCCACACGATGGTGGAATTTGCAACTGGCGCAGACCCATAGGTTCTTGTCCAGCTCCTGGCGAAAAAGGATCTCGCTACAGGTCGGGCACTTGAGCCAAAGACCATCGGGGATCTCTTTGCGCGAGGTCTTGCTGGTATCCTTGAGCCCCTTGCGGGTGCGCTTCAACCAGGACATTCTTCACCCTTCTTGAAAATCACATTCTTTACGGGATCGGCCGATTATAGGAAGGGCTTGGCCCCTGGGCAACCCTATTCAGCCAAGTTCCTCGCCCAAGCCGCCAACATCTTCCCGAAACGTCCGGCAGCTGCAAGACCCGTCTCCAGGACTTCCTCGTGGGTCAATTCTTCGCCGGCATCTTCATCTATCACGTTGGTAATGCAGGAGATACCTACTGCCGGCATCTCCATTCGCGAGTAGAGAACCGACTCGGGATAGGTGCTCATGCTGGCGGCGGAGCAACCCATTTTTCGGGCCATGCGCACCTCGGCGGGGGTTTCGAAGGCGGGGCCCAGCCCCGCGTGTAGGATGCCCTCATGTAGCGTTACACCGCCAGCCTCGGCGGCAAGACGCAGTCCATCCCAGAGAGCTTCCTCGTAAAGCTGCAGGGGGATGGGCGCTTTGCCGCTTTCTCCTCGCAGCGGATCACGCCACTGGCTACTGATAATATCGCGAATGAGCATGAAATCGCCGGCGTGGAAGGCCGAGTTCAAGCCCCCTGCCGCATTCGTTACCAGCACGGCTTTAAGAGTCAGCAGGGAAAGCGCCGCATGGGGCAGCAGAACTATGTCGTCGGGGTGCCCCTCATAGCGATGAAGGCGTCCCGAAAGGAAGAGCAGGGGCACGCCCCCGCTTTCCGCCAAAATCAAGCTACCCTTGTGCCCGGCCACTCCCGCCGAGTGCAGACCAAGCTCCTTGAAGCCCTTTTCCCAGATCACTGGAAAATCGCCGGCCGCCTCTCCCAGTCCGCTGCCCAAGATCACGGCCACAGCGCCCTTGGGCACTTCCAGTTTTTCCCAAGCGGGACGAATCCGCTCCAGGGATGAATAGAGGGCCGGCGGCAACCAGGCCGGCGTGGGCTTCATCATTTTTCCTCCGGATCTTTCTGCAGGAAGCACATCATGACCAAGGCGTCTTCACCCGAATCCGGATAGTACGAGTCGCGCTTCATGACCACATGTAGGCCTTCGGATTCGTAGAGGTGCTTCGCCCGCTCATTGCTAGCCCTCACTTCGAGTAGAAATATATTATCTCCAGCTCGACGCGCCTCATCGAGGAGCCATCGGAAAAAGAGCCTGCCAACACCTTTGCCTTGCAAATCAGGCCTTACCGCAAAGTTCAATAAGTGCGTTTCCCCCGACACTACCCAGCTTATAGCATAGGCTGCCAGTTCATCGCCCTCATAGAGCACAAGGTTCCATCGATGATCTTCC